>DIQY01000117.1:13941-17832 GCA_002424295.1 Ruminococcaceae bacterium UBA5450
TTGAGCATATTAACGCAATCATCATATTCCAGGATAGAAAAATCACTGTTTGGAATCCCCAATACGTCTTCTACCAATTCTTTTCCGTATTTTCCCTGATAAAGAATATTGTGAATAGTGATCACCGTTTTAATTCCGCGATACCAATCATTATTGGCATAGAAAATGCTGTAATAAGTAGGCACCATAGAAGTCTGCCAATCATTGCAATGGATAATGTCGGGTTTAAAATCAATATACGGCAGCATTTCAAGAATTGCACGGGAAAAAAATGCAAACCGCTCTGCATCATCATAGTGCCCATAAAGCCCATGGCGCTTAAAATAGTACTGATTATCAACGAAATAATAGATCACTCCGCCGGAACGCGCCTCAAAAATGCCGCAATATTGGCGGCGCCACGCAACCGGCACCGAAAGGCTGGTAAGGAAGCGCATTCCTTCGCGCAGATTCTGGGGAATATCCTCATAGAGAGGCATCACAACCCGGCAGCCCACCAGACGCTGACGAAGTGCCTGCGGCAAAGAACCCGCTACATCCGCAAGCCCTCCGGTCGCAGCAAAAGGTCTCGCCTCGCTGGTACAATAAAGAACTTTCATCTTCTAAAAAACCTCCTTCTATCCTTTTGAGGGAACTTTTCAGCGCTTTTTCGTATCACGAAAAGACAAAAATGATCAGACAACACTGCCCTTACTGATAAAGATCGGGTAAGACTGATACCCCTGCAGAGAGCGGTCATTTTTTAGGACAACATCTTTATCGGTAATCACATAATTTAACTGGCAATTAGGTCCGATTTTTGTATCCTGCATAATTACGCAGTTATGTATCTGGCTGCCTCTTCCTACATGGACCCCGCGAAACAGAATAGAATTTTCAACTTCTCCCTCAATCACACAGCCATCTGCTACAATGCTGTTCTGCACGGAACACTCTAGGCCATACCGTGCAGGCATATCGTCCCGCACCTTTGTATAGATCGGGCGTTCGGCATTAAAAAGTTCAGCACGAACCGCCGGCTGCATCAACGACATACTGGCTTCGAAATACTCATTGATACTGCAAAGATGGCGGATATATCCGGTAAACGGATATCCACAAACTCGAAAGCGTCGCACATTGCGCTGAATAAAATCGCGTTTAAAATCATAAAGGTTGCGGCTGACACAGTCGTCTACCAGTTCCATCAAAAGTTCCCGGCGAAGAATGGTCAGACCGATCGCATAATTGCAGGCTCCCTGCAGTTTTGGATCTATCAATACATCCTGAATTACACCATCCGGGTCCACATCACAAACAAGCGGTGCCGGCAATCCACTGGGAACTTCGCCGTAACGATAAACGATCGTCATATCGGCCTCTTTGTCAAGATGGGCTGCCATCACATCAGAAAATTTAATATTACAGACAAAATCCGCATCCATCAACGCCACATATTCTTCTTTAGAATTTTGAAGAAACCGGCGAATAGAAGAAAGTGCTTCTACCCGGCTGCTGGAATACTGAGAAGAATTTGCAGAAAACGGCGGCAGAAGAAACAATCCCTCACGTTTTCTGGAAAGGTCCCATGCTTTTCCAGAGCCTAGATGGTCCATTAAAGACTGGTAGTTTGCTTTCGTGATAACACCGACTTTATTGATCCCGGAATTCACCATATTCGAAAGTCCAAAATCGATCAGACGATATCTGCCTCCAAAAGGGACACTGCCCATCGTACGGATCTCTGTCAGCTCTCTCAGCTTTTCCTCATGAACGTTGGAGAAAATAATTCCCAATACATTATTTCCATTCATTTCGTCTCCACCTCTTCCAAAGTTTCTGAATCCACCATTGCTTTGGGAGGAATGACCGAATTAGGAGCCAACGTACAATTATCCCCGACCACTGCGACTCCCCATGCCGATTTATCTTTCATATCTTCCGGCCGTTCTCCAACAACAGAGCCTTTCCCGATTACAGAGTTTTCTGAAACAATCGCATACTGAACCACCGCATTCTCTTCAATACGAGTTCCAGGCATGATAATAGAATCCCTCACAACTGCTCCCGGCGCAATATAAACGCCGGCAAACAGCACTGAGAAATCAACGGTACCATAAACATTGCCGCCTTCTGCGACAATAGAATTCTGCACTCTTGCTCCCTTTGCGATATAATGCGGCGGCATTACCGGGTTTCGGGAATAAATTTTCCAATCCTCTTGCGCAAGATCCATCTGCATTTTAGGATTGAGCAAATCCATATTGGACTCCCAGAGACTTTCGATGGTACCAACATCTTTCCAATATCCTTCAAAGCGATAAGCAACCATTTTTTCGCCGGCACTCAGTATCGCCGGCAGCACATCATGTCCAAAATCATTGCTGCTCTTAGGATTCGCTTCGTCTTCTTCCAAATACTGCCGCAGTTTACTCCAAGTAAATACATAAATGCCCATGCTGGCTTGATTACTCTTTGGCTCTTTTGGCTTTTCATCGAATTCTTCGATTACACTGTCCTGATCGGTATTGAGAATTCCAAATCGAGAAGCCTCCTCCATGGGGACTTCGATTGCAGCAATCGTGCAGGCAGCTTCCATCTTTTTATGATATGCGATCATTTTAGAATAATCCATTTTATAAATATGGTCGCCGGAAAGCACCAGAACATAATCCGGATTATACCGCTCAATATAGGGAATGTTTTGATAAATTGCATTGGCAGTGCCCTTATACCAATCTGATTTTTTACTGCGCTGATATGGGGGCAGCACTGTAACCCCGGCATTCATCCGATCGAGATCCCACGGCTGACCGGAGCCTACATATTCATTTAAAATCAGCGGCTGATACTGAGTCAGCACGCCAACCGTTTCGATTCCTGAATTGACACAGTTGGAGAGAGGAAAATCAATAATCCGATATTTTCCTCCATAGGGAACCGCTGGCTTTGCCAGCTTTTTGGTCAAAACACCAAGACGGCTTCCCTGACCTCCAGCCAAAAGCATTGCCACGACTTCTTGTTTGGGCAACATGTTAATTCCTCCTTCTATCAAACCTCTTTACTGCTTTGTAAACGCGCAGAACTTTTCTGAGAAGTTGTTCTGCTGGGCTTTTTTAAACTTTGCGGTTCCTGCTTTTTTTCTTTTTTAAAAGTCGACATTCTCTTTTGGGGACTGTGACGTTTCAGCTTTAGATAGATTACCGCATACGGTGCAAGATGCAGTGAAATTGATTGTTCCTGATGATGCATCGGGAATTTCTTGCTGCTTCTAATTCCGCTGCCGTTCGTCACGCCGCTGCCACCATATTCTGTGCGGTCTGTCGAAAAGATTTCCTCATAGATTCCGCTTTCGGGGACTCCAATCCTATAATCCGGATGATCCACCGGAAGAAAATTACAAACAATAATCAAATTTCTCTTTTTCTTGTCAAAGCGCTGAAAAGCAATCACGCTTTGGGTATAGTCATCATTGCTGATCCATGAAAATCCGTCCCAACTGAAATCGATCTCCCAAAGAGGGGACATTTTCTGATAGAAGAGGTTGAGCTCCCGAGAGAAGCGGTGCAGTTGTTGATGCTCCGGATTTTTCAGAAGCCCCCAGTCCAGTTCTTTTTCGTAATTCCATTCGACAAATTGGCCGAGTTCATTCCCCATAAAACTAAGCTTTTTGCCCGGATGCGCCATCATATAAGCCATAAATGCCCGCACGCCTGCAAATTTCTGCTGTCGGTCTCCCGGCATCTTATTGATCAAAGAGCATTTTCCATGGACGACCTCATCATGAGAAATCGGCAGAATATAATTTTCCGAAAACGCATAGAAAAACGAAAACGTCAGACTGTCATGGTTAAATTTTCGGTAGATGGGGTCCAGCGAAATATAGCGCAGCATATCGTTCATCCAGCCCAT
>DIQY01000117.1:18019-18247 GCA_002424295.1 Ruminococcaceae bacterium UBA5450
TTCATCCAGCCCATATTCCACTTGTAATTAAATCCCAGTCCGCCCACTTCGGAAGGCTTGCTCACAAGCGGCCATGCTGTCGATTCTTCTGCAATCATCATCGCCTGCGGACATTCTCTGAAAACCATTTGATTGAGCCGCTGCAAAAAAGCGACCGCTTCCAGGTTTTCTCTTCCGCCATCCTTATTCGGAAGCCATTCTCCTTCTTTTCGGCTATAATCCAGATAC
>DIQY01000139.1:0-36981 GCA_002424295.1 Ruminococcaceae bacterium UBA5450
CTAAATAAAAATGATTGGATGGAACAGAATGGGATTACAAAATGTCATGATGCTCCTGTGCGGACTTGGACTCTTCCTTTATGGTATGAATCTGATGGGTGAAGGACTGGAACTTGCCGCCGGGTCGAAGCTCAAAAACATGATCGAGCGCCTGACTACAAATCGCTATGTTGGTGCATTAGTAGGATTAGCGGTTACCGCCGTTATTCAGAGTTCCTCGGCAACTACCGTAATGGTGGTCGGTTTTGTTAATGCTGGTGTGATGTCGCTTTCCCAAGCAGCCGGCGTAATTATGGGCGCTAATATTGGGACAACGGTTACAGGGCTTTTGATTGCAATTCGTCTGAATGATTTAGCTCCAATTGCAATCTTTTTGGGCGTGATTGGCGTTCTGTTTATTAAGAAGCACAATCGCAAACATATTGCGCAAATTATTTTAGGATTTGGCATTTTGTTTTTCGGCATGACAAATATGAGTACAGCGATGGCTCCTCTGGCTCAGGATCAAGGTTTCTGCAATCTTCTTGCCAGCTTGAGAAATCCGCTGTTAGGCCTCTTGGTTGGTTTGGGTGTTACGGCAATTATTCAAAGCTCATCTGCTTCCATCGGTGTCTTGCAGGCATTGGCGTCTTCTGGCGCCATCGGATTGGGTTCTGCAGTATATGTCATTTTTGGTCAGAATATTGGTACCTGTGCAACGGCTTTGCTGGCTTCTATTGGTACGACAAAGACTGCACGGCGTACAGCAATTGTACATTTGCTTTTTAATGTAATTGGTGCTGTTGCTTTTACCCTGATTTCTTATTTTACTCCTTTTGTGTCGGTGATTGAGGGCTTTGCGCCGGACAACCCAATGATGCAGATTTCGTTAGTGCATATTTGCTTTAATGTGACGACAACGGCAGTTTTACTTCCGCTCTCCAATCACCTTGTAAATCTTGCTTGCCGTCTGGTACCCGGAGTAGACCAAAAACTCGAAGCAAGACGGCTGCAGTATCTGGACGAGCGTATTTTAAATACACCTCCAGTGGCAGTTAGCCAAGTGATCAAAGAAGTCATCCGTATGTCACAAATTGCACGCTCAAACTTCCTTTTGAGTATGGATATGATTTATAAACGTGATGCGGATCGTATACCGGAACTGGAAGAAAATGAATCCATTCTTAACTTTTTGAATAAAGAAATTACTGCTTATCTGGTAAAGATCAATGGATTAGAGCTGGAAGATCAGGACCGTGAAACAATTGGCGCGATGTATCATGTGGTAAATGACATCGAAAGAATTGGCGATTACAGCGAAAACATTTCGGAAGAAGCTCAAATTGTAGCAGATGGGAAAGCGATTATGAGTGATGCGGCAATAGCGGAACTCAAACAACTGCAGGAAAAAGTGTTAACAGTATTTGATTCTTCTATAGAGCTTTTTGCAGACGGCGGTTCGAAGCAGGATCTTGGATTTGTAGTTAACAAAACAGAAGAACAAGTGGACGAGTTAACAGAATATCTTAAAGTGAACCATATTGAACGTCTTAAGAGCGGAGAGTGTTCCCCTCAGTCTGGTTCGGTTTATAATGATTTGCTGATTAATTTGGAGAGAATTGCAGATCATGCTACTAATGTGGCATTTTCGGTCCATACCGGAAAACCTTTGGCGAAGTTGCCGGAATTAGCCATGGCAGGAACTGCAGCGAAATAATTCTTACAAATAAAGGGACAGGATGAAAGATGGTTCGTTCTGTCTCTTTCTCTTTTTATTTTATGAAATTCATGGTACAATAAAGCTGATAATTGATTTCGTAAAAGGGAGGCGAAAAATTGAAATTCTACTTTAGGCGTGACAGCGGAGATAACATGGCGTATTGCGTTTATGAGGAAAGTGGGAAACCGGCTTTTTTGATTAAAACCAATGGGCAGCAGCTGGGGCTCAGATTGATTATAACGACGCCACAAGAGATACCAGTTGCCAGACTTCGTATTTTGGGAATGAGAGAACTTTATCATTGTGGGATTTCAATAGAAGGGCAGACTGGAATGCAGGTCGTTTTAAATCCGGTTTCCAGACAGCATCCGGTTCGTATCCGGGGAAGAGATTGGAGATTTCGTGGGAATCTCATTGATCGCAGTTTTGATTTTGTGGATTCTAGTACGTCATTGATCATGACACATTCGTCGGCTTACGGCGTTTCTGGAAATGATTATGTGATTGTTGTGCCAGATGAACGTCATGCCTTGGAAGCTGTCTGCATCGCTGCTGCAGTGGATTGTCAAGAACAGATTTTGCAGCCTGCGCCGCTTCCCGTATAACTTTTTAAAAATTTTGCATGCATTTGTCTTATAACAGGGGGCTCTCAGTAAAATGAGAGCCCCCTATATTTTAACGTCATTCATAGATTTACTGGTTTATTAATATTCAATACTTTTGATGGCTGGGACGTCTTTTAACAACTTAATAACGTCTTCAGCATTATAAGCGGCCGGATAACGAACTAGAAGCGCAATTTCGAGCTTTTGTGGGGAGAGCCGCTTTGTCTGAAGACTGGTAATTTCGATGTGGTGCCTTTCGAAAATTTCTGAAAATAAAGTATGAATATCTTCATCGGTCGAGACTTCAAGAACCAGTTTTTCAAAAATGGGTTCTTGAGAAACTTTTTTATTGTGAAGTAAAAATAACTGGACAGCTACAATTAAAATAGAAGCGGCAATGCCTAGAAGATACATGCCTGCACCAAGTGCACAGCCGACCCCCACGGTTGCCCATAACCCGGAGGCAGTTGTAACTCCGGTAACATTTTCTTTTCGAACAAAAATGACGCCGGCGCCGAGAAATCCGATAGCGGTGACAACACCCGCTGTAATTCTGGATGGATCAAGCGAAATTCCTTTCTCGCCGATCAGGTCGGAAAATCCATATTTAGAAGTCAGAGTCATCAGGGCAGAAGCCATTGCAACAACGGCGTGAGTGCGCATCCCGACTGTTTTAGTATGATTGGAGGATTGGTCATGGCCAATTATACAGCCGCATAAAGCTGCCAAAAACAAACGCAGTAAATATTCTCCCTGAATAATCCAAAAATTCTCCTCCATCGTGGTGACCTCCTTTTATATTTTTCTATATTATAACATGGTTTGAGAGAATTTGTGCTAAGTAATCGAATCTTGACACAGATCTGTTTTTCGCGTATAATACTTAATATTATTGAGGACAATATTAAATGATATACAAAGACAAAGATGGGGAAAAAGGCAAAAGATTTCTATTTTCAGAAAGTCGGCGGATGATGTGAGCCGATATTGTGCTTTTGCGAATCAGTCGCCCCGGAGTTGTTTCGCTGAATCAACATTAAGCGAGACCGAATGAAAGACTTTCGCGTTAAGAAAGAGAGGGCTTTCAAAGCCGAATGCGGGTGGTACCGCGGATCTTTTGTTACAGATTCGCCCCGGATACAGAAAAAACTGTATCCGGGGTTTTTATTTTTAAGGATTAATTTATAAAAAGTGGTTGGAGGAATAACTGATGAGCAGAGATATCGCAAAGTCTTATGATCCCGGAGAAGTGGAAGATCGAATCTACGATTTCTGGGAGAAGGGAAATTATTTTCATGCGGAACCTGATCCAAAGAAAGAGCCGTATACGATTGTGATTCCGCCACCAAATATTACGGGACAACTTCATATGGGGCATGCCATGGATGAGACGCTCCAAGATGTTCTGATTCGCTGGCGTCGGATGCAGGGACGCTGTGCATTGTGGCTCCCCGGAACGGACCATGCTTCTATTGCAACCGAAGCAAAAATTGTGGAAGCAATGCGCAAAGAGGGAATTACAAAAGAAGAAATTGGACGGGAAGCATTTTTAGAGCGTGCATGGGCTTGGAAGGAAAAGTTTGGCGGAAGAATTGTCGAACAGCTTCGTAAATTAGGCTCTTCCTGTGATTGGCAGCGCGAACGTTTTACGCTGGACGAAGGCTGCAGTAAAGCGGTACGGGAAGTCTTTGTGCGCCTTTATGAAAAAGGCTTGATCTATCGCGGAGAACGGATTATCAACTGGTGTCCGCACTGCAAGACTTCTATTTCTGATGCAGAAGTGGAGTTCAGCGAAAAAGACGGGTCTTTCTGGCATGTTCGTTATCCATTTAAAGACGGCAGCGGCTATCTGGAGTTTGCGACGACTCGTCCGGAAACAATGCTGGGAGATACGGCGGTAGCGGTGCATCCAGAAGACGATCGTTATCGTGATTTGGTTGGCAAGACGCTGATTTTGCCGCTTGTCGGCAGAGAGATTCCGGTCATTGCGGACGAATACGTTGAGCGGGATTTCGGAACCGGTGTTGTGAAAATTACACCTGCCCATGATCCGAACGACTTTGAAGTTGGCCTGCGGCATCATCTTCCGGTCATCAATATTATGAATGATGATGGTTCCATCAATGAAAACGGCGGCAAATACTGCGGAATGAGTGGGATGGAAGCTCGTAAGCAGATTGTCAAAGAACTTGACGAACAAGGATACCTTGTCAGCATTGAGCCGATCAAGCATAATGTGGGCACTTGTTATCGCTGCCATACTGTGATTGAACCGCGGGTGAGCAAGCAGTGGTTTGTGAAGATGGAACCTCTTGCAAAACCGGCCATTGAGGCGGTGCGCAGCCATGAAGTTCGTTTTATCCCGGAACGTATGGAAAAAGTTTATTATAATTGGATGGAAAACATCAAGGATTGGTGTATTTCCCGTCAGCTCTGGTGGGGACATCGGATTCCGGCATGGTATTGTGATGACTGCGGAGAAGTTACGGTAGCTCGTGAAACGCCGAGTGCTTGTTCAAAATGCGGCAGTAAGCATCTACATCAAGATGAGGATACGCTCGATACATGGTTCAGCTCTGCTTTATGGCCGTTCAGCACGCTTGGGTGGCCGGATCAGACAGAAGATCTTAAATATTTTTATCCGACCAATACATTGGTGACCGGCTATGATATTATTTTCTTCTGGGTTGCAAGAATGATTTTCTCCGGAATTGAGGATATGGGAGAAGTACCATTTAAAACTGTCTTTTTCCACGGACTTGTTCGGGATTCGCAGGGGCGTAAGATGAGTAAGTCTCTGGGGAACGGAATTGACCCGTTGGAAGTGATCCAGAAATACGGTGCTGATGCTTTGCGCTTTACGCTGGTAACGGGAATCAGCCCCGGAAATGATACTCGCTTTTCGGCTGAGCGTGTGGAAGCAAGCCGTAATTTTGCAAATAAGATCTGGAATGCTGCCCGTTTTACACTGATGAATATTGATGGGTATGAAGTGCCAAATTGCCTTCCGGAAACGTTGACAATAGAAGACAAGTGGATTTTGAATTCCTTCAATCAGCTGTGCCTCCAAGTGAATGATAATCTGGAAAAGTTTGAGTTGGGTATCGCGGCGCAGAAACTTCACGATTTTATCTGGGATCAGTTCTGTGATTGGTATGTGGAAATTTCTAAAATCCGCTTGCAGGGAGACGATGAAAAAGCAGCGCAGAATGTGCGTCAGGTGCTCTGCTGGGTGCTGACCAAAACTTTAGCGCTTCTTCACCCGTTTATGCCGTATCTGACGGAGGAAATCTGGCAGAGTTTACCGCATAAGGGAGAAGCTCTTGTGGTTGCAGAATATCCGCAGTATGACAAGAGCCTTTCATTCCCGACAGAGGCTGCACAGATGGAAATCGTCATGGATGCCGTGCGTGCCATTCGTAACCGCCGCAGTGAGATGAATGTTCCGCCAAGCAGAAAGGCGAAGCTTTATATTGCAACAGCGCAGAAGGCAGAATTCGAAGCGGGAACCAAAGTGTTTGAGCGCCTTGCTTCTGCAAGTTCCATCGAGGTCTCAGATTCATTTGATCTTGCCGGGGCTGTTACGATCGTCACCAGCCATGCGAAAATTTATATTGAAATGGACGAACTGGTGGATCGTAAGGCTGAGATTAGCCGTTTGAAAAAGGAATTGGAAACTGTTACGAAAGGCTATAACAGCGCGAAAGCGAAGCTTAATAATGAGAAATTTATGCAGAAAGCACCGCAGAATGTAATTGATGGTGTGCATGACAATATGGAAAAATTAGAAAAACGTATGACGCTGATTCAGTCCAGTCTTTCTGCGTTGGAGTAAGTAAAAAGGAGGAGAAATTTTCGATGACCTACGAACAGGCGGTGGAGCAGATCGATTCTCTGCCGCGCTTTGGGTTAACGCCGGACCTCGATCATATGCGGATTTTGCTGTCACGAATCGGAAATCCGCAAAATGCGCTGCAATTTATTCATGTGGCCGGGACGAATGGCAAGGGTTCAACTTGTGCGATGATCGCTTCTGTTTTGCGTAAATCTCACTATCGGGTCGGCTTGTTTATTTCTCCTCATATCAGTGATTTTTGCGAGCGAATTCAGGTAAACGGGGGCATGATTTTGCATCGGAATTTGGTTCAGCTAACGGAAGACCTCATGACGATTGTAAGACAGCTTGCTGACGAAGGAATCATCATCACGGAATTTGAGATGATTACCGCGATGGGACTTTGGTGGTTTCAGCAGCAAAAATGTGAGATCGTTGTTTTGGAAGTTGGCCTTGGGGGACGTCTTGACGCGACAAATGTAATTGAAAAACCACTTTGCTCTGTCATTACACACCTTGCTTTGGATCATACTTCGATTCTTGGAGATACAATCGGGCAGATTGCCTATGAAAAATGCGGGATTATCAAAGAAGGCGGCGTGACGGTCTGCTATCCGGAACAGGAGCCTCAAGCAATGGAGGTCATCCGAAAGATTGCTGAGGAGCGGCATAACCGCCTGATCGTTGCAGATCCTTCCGAGATTCAGCTTCTTTCAGAGGAATTGTCCGGTACGGTTTTTGGATATCGCGGCATGATGATTCATCTTCCGCTTTTAGGAGATCATCAGATTCGAAACGCATGTACGGTACTCGCTGTACTCCGTTATCTGAAAGAAGATATTCAGATGCATATTAGTGAGCATAGTTTAACTGCCGGATTTTTAGCAGTATCGATGCCTGCGCGGTTTGAAATTATTCGGGAAAGGCCGCTTTGTATTTTGGATGGCGGTCATAATCCGGATGGTATGCAGTCCCTTGCAAGAGCACTCAAAAGATATCTGCCCGGAAAGCGGTTAGTCGCCGTAACAGGGATGATGAAGGATAAAGATGTGCTCCATGCGATTGAAACATGCAAAGATGTTTTTAGCGAAGTAATTACGCTTCCGGTGGAAAGTCCGCGGTCTATGTCGGCCGAGGAGCTTGCGGAATGCTGGAGAAAGATCGGCGTTTCAGCTCAGGTGGGGGAGTATCCCGAACAGGCTATCGCTATGGCGGTGGACATGGCAGGAAAGGATGGCGCCACGGTGATCTGTGGGTCTCTGTATCTTGCGGGAGAACTGCGTCGAACGGCGATCGACCTCCTGAGATTGCTGTAAAGTTAATTAAGAAAATTTGTATAAAAAAAGGCCATGAGCCGGTATCAAACGAGGGAAATACCAACTCATGGCCTTTTTATTTTATGATTTTAATTTTTTACTTATGTTTGGAACTTTATTAGTCCTGGAAAAGCGGTGTTGAAAGATAGCGGTCTCCGGTATCAGGCAAAAGAGCAACAATGGTCTTGCCTTCATTTTCGGGACGCTGAGCAAGTTCCAGTGCGGCAGATACGGCAGCACCAGAAGAAATACCAACGAGAAGACCTTCTTTTTTAGCGAGTTCTTTGCCGATGATGAAGGCATCTTCATTTTCGACCGCAATGATTTCGTTGTAAATTTTAGTATCCAGAGTATCAGGAACAAATCCGGCGCCGATCCCCTGAATCTTGTGCGGACCGCCGTGACCTTTGCTTAAAACCGGGCTGGAAGCCGGCTCGACTGCAATCACCTGTACGTTCGGATTTTGCTCCTTCAGGTATTTTCCGGTTCCAGAAAGAGTTCCGCCGGTACCGACACCTGCGATAAAGAAATCCACTTTTCCATCGGTGTCTGCCCAGATTTCAGGGCCGGTCGTTTCGTAATGAGCAGCAGGGTTAGACGGGTTTACAAACTGCCCCGGAATATAGGCATTTGGAATCGTTTTTGCAAGCTCATCTGCTTTTGCAATCGCGCCTTTCATTCCGGCGGCACCATCAGTTAACACAAGTTCTGCACCGTAGGCTTTTAAAAGGCTGCGACGCTCTATGCTCATTGTCTCCGGCATTGTCAAAATGATTCGATATCCACGCGTAGCTGCAACGCTGGCAAGACCAATACCAGTATTGCCGCTGGTTGGCTCAATGATTACAGAGTCAGCCTTGAGTTTTCCGGAGTCTTCTGCATCTTTGATCATGCGCAGTGCAATACGGTCTTTTACACTTCCTGCGGGATTTAAATATTCCAGTTTTGCAAGAATGTGTGCCTTTAGGTGATGGACTTTTTCAAAATTGGTCAATTCCAAAAGCGGTGTTTTTCCAACCAACTCGGTTAGACTTTTATAAATTTTTGCCATTGCAATCCCTCCAACATATTATTCATATATGATTAGTATGTATTAATAATATCACCTTTTTCAGAATTGTCAATAGCTTTTTTGAAATAATCAGTAAATTTAAAAGAAGAAGAGTTAGAAACGAAAAGCGGTCATGAATTCTGATGAATATTGCTTGTTCACGCTTTTGAAACATGATATAATAAATTGTTATAAAGAAAGGGTGCATTGTAATCACGATCGGATAGTAAGGATTGATGGTGTATTCTTAAAAATTTACAGCACCGATTTTTGGCTAAAATAGGTGCTTTTTATGATTTCGGAATGATGAGAGAGGCTTTTTGGATGGATAGTTTTTGGGTTGCGCTAAATGCAGT
Source organism: Ruminococcaceae bacterium UBA5450 (assembly GCA_002424295.1). Lineage (GTDB taxonomy): Bacteria > Bacillota > Clostridia > Oscillospirales > Acutalibacteraceae > Caproicibacterium. The sequence continues at coordinate 8,863 of DIQY01000139.1, forward strand.
AATGCCATTTTTGCTGTATATTGCTTTTGGATACGGAGTTCAGCATACAAAATTGGTAGATGAAGAGTTTTTAAATCGACTGAATGCGATGGTTTTTAAATGTTTCTTCCCAATTTTGATGTTTTATAATGTTTATAAAACAAAAGCGGGATTTCAGCTTGATACAAACTTGGTTATTTACGCATTGCTTAGTTTATTGATTGTTGTGGTATTGCTCGTTTTGATTGTACCACGGCTGGTGAAAGAGAATCCGGTACGCGGCGTCGTGATTCAAGCAATTTACCGCAGTAATTTTGTGCTATTTGGTGTGGCATTGACGGTTTCTGTTTATGGAGAAGATCAAGCTTCTTTAGCCGCTATTTTAGTTTCTATTGTGATTCCTGCTTATAATGTAATTGCCGTTATTGTTTTCGAAATGTTTCGCGGAAGAAAACCGAATCCAAAACAGTTAATTAAGAATATCATTACAAATCCGCTGATTCTAGGTGCTTTATGTGGACTTGCATTTTATCTTTTGGGGATTCATCTCCCGGATGCTCTCGAAAAAACAGTTGCACAATTTTCTGACCTGACGACTCCGATAGCATTATTTACATTAGGAGGTACGCTGCATTTTTCCGATATGGCTCGTAATGCGAAAGTGTTGACAATTGGACTTCTTACAAAATTGATTTTGCTTCCGGCAGTCATTCTAGGAATTGCTGTTGTGATTGGTTTTCGGGGACCGGAGCTTTTCGAGTTACTTGTTATGTATGGTGCACCAGTTGCAACGGCATCCTATGCAATGGCACAGAACATGGGTGGAGATGGAAAACTGGCAGGGCAGTTTGTAGTGATTAGTACAGTGGCTTCGGTTCTTACGATCTTTTTCTGGATTTTTTCACTTAGAAACATGCAGCTCATTTAACTTAAGATTAAAGTTAAGAGTACAAGAAAGAAAAATAATATGAAGCAGAAATGGCTGACTAAAGGGACGATAGCGGTGCTTTTAATAGCATTTTTGACGGGATGTTCCGAACAGGCTTCCCCATCAGAGAGTGCGGCAATTTTGTCCTCTTTTATGACGCCATCACAAGAAATTTCTTCTGCAGAATCGGCTGCTCCGAACGTGAATTCAGAATCGGAAACGGTGACGCCGGAATCTGAGGCGAAGAAAAAGCTTTCTCAAATGACCTTGGAGCAAAAGGTCGGGCAGCTGTTTTTTCTTTGTTATCGTAAAGATGCTGACGGGAATAATCTTTTAAAGCTTGATGAAGCTTCACAAAAGCAAATTCAGAATATTCAGCCGGGAGGAATTGCGCTCTTTGACGAAAATATTAGTACAGTAGAGGGAGTACGCAGCTATATTCAAATGGCAGAAAGTCGAGAGACGCTGCCCCCGTTTATTTCGATTGATCAGGAAGGCGGCCTTATTCAGAGAATCAAAAATACGGATTCTATTCCGGCAACGAATGTACCGCCAATGATGGAAGTAGGCAATACCGGCGATACAGCTTTGGCAAGAAAGATCGGGAATGTTTTAGGCAGTGAACTTTCTGTATTTGGCTTTAATTTGGATTTTGCGCCGGATTGCGATGTCTTTTCCAATCCCAATAATACCGTGATCGGCAACCGTTCTTTTTCAAGTGACCCGAATGTGGTTGCATCCATGTCAATCGCAGTCAGCAATGGATTGCGGGATACGGGAATGATCCCCGTTATAAAGCATTTTCCGGGGCATGGGGATACAGATGCGGATACGCATGTAGGATATGCGGTTTCGAATAAAACCAAGGCAGAGCTGGAGCAAACAGAATTGGTGCCTTTTAGAGAGCAGATTCGATCTGGAGCAGAAATGATTATGGTGGCACATATCAGCCTGCCGCAGATCAACGGAGATAATACACCGGCTACGCTTTCTCAATCGGTCGTTACAGGAATTTTAAGGGATAAGTTTGGATTTCATGGGGTCGCAGTCACCGATGCAATGGATATGGGAGCAATCACCGAAAATTACACTTCGGCGGAAGCGGCTACGATGGCGCTGAAGGCCGGAATGGATATGATTTTGATGCCGAAAGATCCAGAGAAAGCCTATCAGGCTATCTTGGAAGCCGTGCAGAATGGCACGATTTCACAAGAACGCCTTGACACCTCAGTGCTGAGAATTTTGAAGCTAAAATACCAATATCATTTGTTTGATAGCAAAAAGCTTTTCGACTCGAGTATTCTTGGCTGTGAAGAGCATCAAAAAGTCGTTCAGCAGGTGACAGGCTGATAGAAGTGTTTAAAATCTGGTGTTCATTTTAAAGAAAGAGATTCAGTGTAAGCTGGATCTCTTTTTATGACGGGATAGCGTTTATATTTTTGATTTTTTTAGGGGAATAGAGTATAATTTTAAGCAATATAGCGATGACTGGAGGATTTTAAAATGCAGCAAATTCCAATTGTAATTGTCGGAGGGGGAGCTTCCGGCCTTTTCTGCGCGGTACAAATTGCAGAGAAACTTGGCGGAAAAAACATTTTGATTTTGGAAGCCGGAAAACGGGTTGGCACAAAGTTACTCGCTACCGGGAATGGGCACTGCAATCTTACAAACCTTCTGGCGTCGCAGGAACACTATCATGGAGATGTCAAAAAAGCAGAAGTGCTTTTGCAAAAATATTCGCCCGAAACCGTTATCGAATCATTTCGAAAAATCGGGCTTCTCTGCCGAGAAGAGGGAGAAGGGCGCGTTTATCCCTACAGCATGCAGGCTTCTTCGGTTTTGAATCTTCTGCGTGCCCGTCTTGAGTCACTGGGCGTACGCGAATGCTGTGAATTTGAAGTGGTTGGAATTCAAAAAGATGGGGATGGTTTTCTTCTCAGTTCGAAAGACAACGAAAAAATAAGAGCTCAAACTTGTATTTTAGCGACCGGAGGGAAAAGTGGCACAAAATTTTCTTCCGGATATGATCTGTTGAGGCAGCTTGGGCATACGATTCCAAGCTTGAAACCAGGTCTTTGCCCTATTTTTGTTTGTGAACAGCAGAAAATTCGCACACTAAAAGGGATAAGGGCTCGGGGAATGGTGACTCTGCTTCGCAAAGAAAAAGTCGTTGCCTGCACGATGGGAGAAATTCAATTTACTGCACAAGGACTTTCTGGAATCTGTATTTTTGATCTTTCCGGAAAAGCTTTGCCGGGGGATCTTATTTCGTTGGATTTAGCACCGGAATATGACGTAAAGACTTTAAAATCATTGACAGAAGCATGTGATGGTTCTTTGCAGGGGGTTTTGCCAAAAGCATTGGCTGCCTGTTGTACGCCGGAAGATTGTAAACATTTGCAGTTTACCGTACAAAAGACAGCACCGTTTCAAAATGCTCAGATTACAGTTGGTGGGGTTCCATTAGATGAAATTGATGAATCCTGTGAGTCGCGCAAAGTTCGGAACCTCTGGATCTTGGGAGAGCTTTTAAATCTAAATGGAGACTGTGGCGGCTTTAATCTGCATTGGGCGTGGATTACTGCAATGGCGGCAGCCGAAAAAATTACTCGGGAGGGAATGATATGAGATATCGAATTTCATCACTGTCGCTGCCTCTTTCTTACCGGCAAGAGGATCTTTTTAAGCTGACAGCGCGCAGTTTGCAGATTCCTTCCAAAGAGATTCGCCATTTGGAACTTACGAAAAAATCAGTAGATGCACGCCATAAGGATCAGATCCATTTTATCTGTACGGTAGAGGTGGAAGTTGATCGTAAAATTCCTGGAATTTCTCGCAATTCGAAGGTAACAGAGGCAGTTCCTTATCGTTATGTTCTGCCTGAGAGTAAGCCGCTCGCTACGCGTCCGGTAATTGCTGGCTTTGGTCCTGCGGGATTGTTTGCTGCCCTGATTTTGGCGAAATCGGGGCAACGCCCCATCGTTTTGGAGCGCGGAGCTCCGGTGGAAGAACGGCAGAGATCGGTACAGGATTTTTGGAAGACCGGCGTACTGAATCCAGAAAGCAATGTTCAATTTGGAGAAGGCGGAGCGGGGACTTTTTCTGATGGAAAACTAAATACTGGGACGAAAGATATTCGAATTCGTTACGTTTTGGAACAATTTGTTTTGGCAGGAGCGCCGGAGTGTATTTTATGGGAGGCAAAACCGCATATTGGGACAGATCTGCTGCCAAAAACCATTCAGACTTTGCGAAATCAAATTCTATCTTTAGGTGGAGAAGTGTATTTTCACAGTCGGGTAGATGGATTTTTGCGCAATTCTGATGGGTCTTTAAAGGGAATACGAGTTCATTCTTTGAATGAATTTTCTGAAATTCCGTGCGAACAGCTGATTTTAGCAGTCGGGCACAGCGCGCGGGACACTTTTTCGATGCTTTTTAGAGAGGGCGCTCTCCTGGAACCAAAACCGTTTGCAGTTGGTGCGAGAATTGAACATTTGCAGCAGAAAATTAATGAGAGCCAATATGGTGCTTTTTCCAAAGAACCGGCTTTGGGTGCAGCTGATTATCGCATGGCAGTTCATCTGGAAAATGGGCGCGGTGTTTTTACCTTTTGCATGTGTCCCGGCGGCACGGTTGTTGCAGCTGCCAGCGAAGAGGGAAGAGTTGTTACAAATGGAATGAGTGCCTTTGCAAGAGATGGTAAAAATGCGAATTCGGCGCTTTTGGTTGGAATTACGCCGCAGGATTTTGGAAGCGATCATCCGCTTTCTGGTATTGAATTTCAGCGTAGATTAGAAAAGGCAGCATTTTTAGCAGGAGGCGGTGCTTATTTGGCGCCATGTCAGCGCGTGGGAGACTTTTTGAATGACAGAAAGACGAGTTCTTTTGGAACCGTTCAACCGACTTATCCAAGAGGAGTCAAGCCGGCAAATTTACAGGAGTGCCTTCCAAAATTTCTTTGGGAGGCAATGGGAGAAGGAATTCTTAGAATGAATCAAAAACTGCATGGATTTTCTGATCCGGATGCTCTGTTAACGGCGGTAGAATCTCGTTCTTCTTCGCCGGTTCGGATTGTGCGCGGAGAGAATTATGAATCCGTTTCGATTCCGGGGCTTTATCCATGCGGAGAAGGAGCCGGATATGCAGGTGGAATTGTTTCTGCAGCGGTTGATGGAATTCGCTGTGCAGAAAAGATTCTTCAAAAAACAATGGAATAAAAAAAGCAGAGGACTAAAAAATCCTCTGCTTTTTTATATGGGTAGCATAAATAGAAAAATGAGGCAAAAGGCTAAATAAAATATAAAAATTTTGATTCAGCCTTAAAAATCAATATTGCTCGATTCGGCGCTGTCTGCGCAAAGCGTCTCTTTTTTCTCCGGCTTTCCATGCCGCTTTTTCTTCGTCTGTTTCGACAATCAGAGAAGGAACCATAGTAGGATGTTCATCCTTATCCAGTGCAACCATCACAAAGTGCGCGGTATTCACAAGCTTTCGGCTGCCATCCAGTTCTTCCACGTAACTGTCTACCTGGACCTCCATAGAGGTTCTTCCAACATAGGTGATTTTTCCAAACAACAGAACGGTATCGTTGATATGTACAGCTTCTTTAAATTGAAGATTATCAATAGAAGCGGTAGTGGTATTGCAATGGGAATGTCTGCGTGCAACAACTCCCGCAACAACGTCGATCCATTCTACTAATTGTCCGCCAAAAAGTCTTCCAGCACCGTTAATATGGCTGCTTAAAACAATTTGTGTCTGTACGACCTTAGATTCTGAGACATGCTTTGAAGGTCTTGTTTCCATGACGATCACTCCAGTTTTAAAAATTTTTTACTTAATTTCTTTTAAATGTTCCATGTTCTTTTTGATCTGTTCGCAGCAATGATGGAATTTTTCTTTTTCTTCAGTATTTAGTGACAGTTCTACAACTTCTTCTGCACCATTTGCTCCGATTACAGCAGGGACACCAGCGAACAGCCCGGATTCTCCATATTCTCCGCAGAGTTCACAGCTTGCAGGAAGAATTTGTTTTTCATCATGAAAAACAATGTACACCATTCTTGCAGCAGTACTGGCAATCGCATATTCGGTGCAGAATTTTCCACTGAATGTACGCCAGCCGGCACCAATTGCATATTTTTGCATTTCGTCACGGTCAAATTGGAATCGTTTGTCTGTTTTTGCCCACTCATCTAAAGATTTACCGCGGAAAGACACACAAGACCATGGTGCAAATTGGTCGCTGCCATGTTCTCCCAGCATATAAGCGGTAATGGATTTATGATCGATTCCGGTTTGTTCGGCCAGAGCCGAAATTAACCTAGCTGTATCAAGACCGGTTCCAGTTCCAAATACATGGCCGCGCGGAAGTTTGAGCCCAAGAGCCAGCTGTCTGGTAACAATATCGCAAGGATTAGAAATGTTAATCAAAACTCCATTAAAACCAGAAGCTTTGATTTTGTCAACATAGCCGTTTACTGCGGCGATGGTAAAGTCCATTTCCATCAGACGATCGTTATTGCCGCGGAGCAAATTGATATTGCCGACACTATTTACAATGATATCACAGTCTCCAAGGTCTGCAAAGCCACCGACAGCTACTTTCATTCGATGAGGAAGATACGCAACACTGTCAATCAAATCTTGACATTCGCTTTTTACTTTGCTTTCATTCTGATCGACTAAAACAATTTCATCCGCAATTCCCTGAACAGCGATGCTGTATGCGACATGAGCGCCCACATGTCCTAGACCAATGATGCCAACTTTTTTGGTTCTCATCTTTTACCCTCCTAAAATACAAATCCCCAAAAGTTTCAAAAATTTATGTAATTTGATATTTATTGTAGACTCATGATTTTCACTTGTCAATGAAGATTCTCTTTACAAAAAATCGTTTTAATTGATTTCTTTTTTCATTCGGGTTATAATATTTGCAGTAAATGTTTTACAAGTAAGAAATGTTATTCTTATATTTGTAGCAAAAAATCAGTTAAAAGGGTGTGTATTAGATGAAAAGTTTTTCAAAAGTTATTGATGATAAATATATGGGTTCTGTTAAAGTGGGTCCTAAAGGGCAAATTGTCATCCCAAAAGAGGCACGGGATATGTTTGAAATCCAACCAGGAGATACGCTGCTGCTGCTCGCCGATAAAGAGCGTGGAATCGCAATTCCACAGAAAAAAGATTATGATCAGCTTTTTAAAAATTTATTTTCACTGGAGCACGGAATACCAGAAGAAAAGTAAAAAAAGCCTTTTCTCTTAGAGCCAAGCTGAGAGAAAAGGCTTTTATGTTTTAAAAGCAGCAAATTCGTTTTCGTTGTATAGAAATAGAAAAAGGAGGGTAAACTTTTCCTGCAGGGGGAATTTTTTGATGTTTGCAGTTATATTTGCCATCATTGCCGGGGCTGCAATGAGCTTTCAGGGGGTGTTTAATACACGCCTGAGTGATCATGTTGGCCTTTATGAATCGAATGTACTCGTGCAGGGAATTGCATTTTTGTGTTCTGTGATTGTTCTGATTTTTTTTGGGACCGGAAATTTCAGTGCAGTTGGGGAAGCAAGCAAAATAGACCTTCTCGGAGGAGCTTTGGGAGTTGTCATCACAGTTACCGTTATGCTGGCCATGAAAGGGCTTGGGGCAACGATTGGGGTCTCTATTATTTTAATTGCACAGCTTCTTACAGCGGCTGTAGTGGATGCGTTTGGCCTTTTGAATGAAGAAAGAATTCCGTTTACATGGCAGAAGGTGCTGGGATTAATCTTGATGGTCGGAGGAGTAATGTTATTAAAATACAAACTTCCGACATGAATTTTTTGATTTATATTTCGTATATTTTTCTTTCAAATGACACAGAATAAACACATTCAACGTCTATTCTGTATTTATCAAATGATTATAAGATTCTTTTTCATAAATTTCTCCTCTCTCTAAAAAAGGATGGGCTGCCGAAGTTTTTCGGCAGCCCATCCTTTTTATTATGCTTTTTGTTTTTGGAACTTTTCTCGCTCTTTTTTTGATTTTAAAACTTTCAGCCTTGAAAATTCTTCTCTGTCTTTTTCTTCCAACGCATCTGAAATAAATTTTACAGCTTTTTGGAAGCGGGGAATCATAATGTTTTTCAGTGCATTTGCGCGCTTCTGTGTCTTTTTAATAGAATCTGCAAGGCGATAAACGCTGTTTTCCACCTCAGCAAGTTCTGCGGTCAAATATTTGACCTCTTGAAATTTTGAAAAGGCAAGATCGAGCGATGAATTTGTCTGAGAAAGTCCAAAGGGAATCTCTTGTTTTTCCTGCGGATCTTTAATTGTAACGATCGGAATTTCTACGCCCATGACGCTGCGAAAGGATAGCTTTAAACTGTTATCCAGAGGAACCGTGCGAGCTAGATCAACTCCAATGCCCAATGTAATATTTGCTTTTTGCAGAGCAGAATATGCTTCTTCATAAACATTGTCAATTTTACTCTGAATCTCATTGGCACGGGAAATTAGCTGCATCATCTCGCGAATCAAGATGTTGCGTTTTCGGTCAAGCAGCTCAAAACCGGTCTGCGAAAGGGAGAGTGTACGCTTGGTAGCCAAAAGATTACCTTTTGTCGGAACGGTTGTGATTGCCATCGGTTATTTCCCTCCCATTGTAGTTTGATCAGAATTAAGGCTTGCAGAATCAGTCATTTTTTGTTTCGCGTTTTCCTGTTCTGCTTTTTGCTTCTCGACTTCCTTTTTGGCTTTTTCATAGTAGCGGTCAAGAAGGTCATCGTCTACACGATCCAGTTCACTGCGCGGAAGGGTCGCAAGTAACTGCCAGCCTAAATCAAGGCTTTGCGCAAGCGTTCGATTTTCATGGAATCCCTGCCGTAAAAAGCGATGTTCAAAGAGATTGCCAAATTTTATATAATCTTTGTCGATAGGGGATAGTTCTTCTTCACCGATTACGCTTGCCAAAGACCGTGCATCATTTACTTTTGCATAGCTTGCGAAAAGCTGATTTGCGAGAGCCGGATGATCTTCGCGGGTAAATCCTTTGCCGATACCGTCCTTCATAAGACGAGAAAGACTTGGGAGAACACTGACAGGAGGATAAATGCCGTTTGCATCCAAATTGCGATCCAAAGAAATCTGTCCTTCTGTAATATAGCCGGTCAAATCAGGAACCGGGTGCGTAACGTCATCATTTGGCATTGTTAAAATTGGTAGCTGCGTAACACTGCCGGGTTTGTCTTTTATCATACCTGCACGTTCATAAAGGCTTGCAAAGTCGCTGTATAAATAACCAGGGAATCCCTTTCTTCCTGGAATTTCTCCTTTTGAGGAGCTAAACTCACGCAAAGCTTCCGCATAGCTTGTCATATCGGTCATAATAACAAGAATGTGCATTCCAAGTTCAAAAGCCAGATATTCGGCAACTGTCAGCGCACAGCGCGGACAGAGAGTACGTTCAATAATTGGGTCACTGGCAAGGTTTAAAAACATGACGACCTTGCCAAGAACACCGCTTTCTTCAAAACTGCGTTGAAAATATTCTGCTACATCATTCGTAACGCCCATGGCGGCAAAAACGATTGCAAAGTTATCTTCTCCACCCTTATCAGTGATCTTTGCCTGACGAGCAATCTGAACTGCCAATTCATTGTGCTTCATGCCGGAGCCGGAAAAAATCGGCAGCTTTTGTCCACGAATCAGCGTAGTCAGCACATCAATCGAGGAAATGCCGGTATTAATATAATTCTGTGGGTATTTTCGACTGACAGGATTGATTGGGGTACCGTTGATGTCAGCACATTTTACAGGGAAGATATCGCCGAGCCCATCAATTGGGTGACCGGCTCCATTAAACACACGTCCAAGAATTTCGGGAGACAGCGCCATTTCCATCGGGTGTCCGGTTAGACGAGTGCGTGTGTTTGTCAGTGAAATTCCGCGTGTTCCTTCAAATACCTGAATCACGACACGAGAGCCTTCCATCTGAACTACACGTCCCTGGCGCTGGGTACCGTTTTCGAGCTGAATGGTTACCATTTCATCAAAGGAAATATTCGGGACGTCATCCAGAACGATCAGGGAACCGTTGATTTCTTTGACTCCAACATAATCCAAAATCATTTTCTGCGCCCCCTTAAGAGTTCATCACGAGTCCGGAAACGGTTTTATCGATTTCGGACAGGTATTGATCGAAAAGTTCCAACTTGTTATTTGGAACATCGTATTTCATCTTAATAATTTTATCGAACAGGCCGGATTGTACTAGACCGGAAATCGGAATATTGGTGGTGACCAATTCCTTTGCCTTGTGATAGAGATGGAGAATTACTTCCATCATGCGCTTTTGCTTCTCGAGCGGAACATAAGTGTCCTCTGGGTGAAAAGCATTTTGCTGCAGAAAACCAACACGAATGACCCTTGCAATCTCAATAACCAACTTTTGATCATCCGGCAGTACATCAGCACCAATCAATTTTACGATTTCCATCAGCTTATTTTCTTCCAACAGGATGGAGCTGATTTCAGAACGATATTTGATAAATTCAGGGCCAATATTTTTTTCGTACCATGGATTCAAATCGTTGATATATTCCGAATAACTTTCCATCCAGTTGATAGCAGGATAATGGCGCGCATAGGCGAGCGATTTATCGAGCGCCCAGAAACAACGGGTGAAACGTTTGGTATTCTGAGTAACCGGTTCGGAAAAATCACCGCCTGCAGGAGAGACAGCACCGATCAACGTAATGGAACCTTCACTTTCGTTTAGGTTTTTCACGAAACCAGAGCGCTCATAAAATTCTGCCAGACGGCTGGGCAGATAGGCTGGGAATCCTTCTTCAGCAGGCATTTCTTCCAAACGGCCGCTGATTTCACGCAGAGCTTCTGCCCAACGCGAGGTAGAGTCTGCCATCATTGCCACATGATAGCCCATATCGCGGTAGTATTCACAGAGTGTTACACCAGTATAGATACTTGCTTCACGGGCAGCAACAGGCATATTGGAGGTGTTTGCAATCAGAACGGTACGGTCGGTCATGGGACGTCCGCTTTTTGGATCAATTAGGGCGCCGAATTCTTCCAAGACCTGACTCATTTCATTTCCACGTTCTCCGCAGCCGACATAAACAATGATATCTGCATCGCACCATTTTGCAAGTTGGTGCTGTGTCATCGTTTTCCCGGAACCAAAACCGCCAGGAATTGCTGCCGAACCGCCTTTTGCAATTGGGAACAGCGTATCAATGACACGCTGGCCGGTGATCAGTGGTACAAAACTTGGCTGCCGTTCTTTTACAGGGCGCGGGGTTCGAATCGGCCAGCGCTGGCAGAGAGTCAGTGGGTGAACGGAACCCTCTTCGTCAGTAATTTCTGCAATCGTATCGTTGACCCGATAGCTGCCATTTTCCATCACTTTTGTAAACGTGCCGGAAAGGGCAGGAGGAACAAGGCAGCGATGCTCGATCGCCGGCGTTTCCGGGCAGGTAGCATAAATTTGCCCAGGAGAAGCTTGATCGCCTTGTTTTACTTTCAGGGTCATATCCCATTTGCGCTCCTGATCGAGTGCGGGCACATTACAGCCGCGCGCAATAAATGCGCCGGAAGAATCTGCAATCGCTTTTAAGGGGCGCTCAATTCCATCAAAAATATTATCCAGAATTCCAGGACCAAGCGTTACATTCATCGGGAACCCGGTTCCGGTGATCGGCTCACCTGGGCGAAGTCCCGTGGTCTCTTCATAAACCTGGATTGTAGTGCGGTCGTCGGTGATGCCAATTACTTCACCAACAAGCTTTTGCGTTCCTACATAGACCATTTCCATCATAGAAAAGTCTTTGGTGTCTTTTACGGTGACGACCGGACCGTTAATGCCGAAAATCACATTTCTACTCATTCACAGTTACCTCAATCGTCATACTATTTCCATATTGGTGTTTTCCGCAAACCATTTGCGCTGATTTTCCAAAAGAGAATCAAAAGTTTCATCAGCAACAATTCCCTGCGTATTGCTTTCAGCCCAAAAACCGCCGAGCCGAATTCTTCGGTCTATCCGGAAGATACAACGGCCCAAAAGCGGCTCTAGCAGATCTTCGTATTTTTTATCTTCTTCCCGCAGATAGACTACAGTATCTCCTACTGTAAAGAGTGGCTTCATTTTTAATGCGCACTTCTTTAAGTACTCAGAATATTCGGACCCATTTGCGTAGTCCAGAAGCTTTTTTGCAGCATTGTTAAAGACTTCTTCAGTGATTGCTTTTCGACGTTTTAACAGTGCCTGTCGGCCTTCCAATTCTTTTTTTGCCATTTCACGGGCGATAGAGGAGGTCATGGTTGCCATTTCCTTCTGAATCATCTCGTAGGCTTCCTGTAGGACCTGGTCTGTTGCCTTTTCGAGTTCTTTTTGTTTATAATCTAAGATTTCCTGTTTGATTTTCTGACGTTGTTCGCTGGCATATTGGTTAATTGCCTCATAGAATTTTCCAACGCGGAAATCTTCCTGATTTACCGTAGCTGGTGCCGAAATATCGGCTGGGGCTGCGGAAGGATTTGTTTTCATCAGTCTGCACCTCCCTACAGGTTAAATTTTTACCCCGATGGCTTCGCGGACATATCGGGTAATAGAGTCTTTTGTACGTCCGTTCCCATGGCGATCCGGAATTTCTACAATTAATGGTTTTTTCATTTTTAATTTTAGGGTATAGATTTTTTCCGGACAAAGCTGTAATAAGGTAGCAGTGATTAAAATAACTGCTACATCGTCCATTTGGATTGCGTCGTCCAATGCTTTTTGTACTTCTTCGGCCTTGTGTACGACGACTCCATCAATTCCCGCAAGCCGCATGCCCTCTTGCGTATCAACGTTATCGCTGATTAGATAAAAACGCATGGTTCACACCTTCGTAAAGAGCAGAATTGCAATCAGCAAGCCATACAGTGCAATGCCTTCGCCCAATGCAACGAAGATGATTGCTTTACCAAAGTTCTTAGAATCTTCACTGCAGGCACCGATTGCTGCAGCGGCACTGGGGCCAACTGCGATTCCGCCGCCGACGCCGCCGATACCAACCGCGAGGCCGGCAGCGATTGCTACCAGACCATTAGCGCTGGAAGCAACGGCATCTGCTGCATGGGCGGTCATTGGGATTGCCAGGGTAACGACACCGACCAAAAGGCAGGAGAAAATCTGCACCATTAGAGCAGTACGGGGCTTTTTTCCGTGGTTTACCGCGCGGATGGCCCACATTACAGAACCAATTAAAAATATTACTGGAACAGCTAATAAAATTGCAGTCATAACAAAAACCTCCAAGTCAAATTGAATTCATTTTAATTATTTTAAGATGGGACACGAACCTCTACTGGAGTAAAGGGACGACCGTCGCCATCGTAAAAACGACTGAACATTTCATAGAAATTCAGACGAAGGACGTGGATGCTTACGAGCAATCCTTCCAACGCCATCACGAAAATATTGCCGATTACAAGAACAATTGGATAACCGACACCACCGACCATATCTGCAAGCGTAAATACCATATTCATCATGCCAGCATGGACTAGTACAAAAGCACCTACTCGCAAAAATGAAACGGTGTTACTGAGGTAAGAAAGAAGAAATTCAAATAATTCAAAGAAATTCTGAACAATAAATTCGCCCCATTTTTCCGGTTTCCAATCGGGCTTATGTTCCATAAGGCCGCCGAAAACTTCGCGGAAAAACATAACTAAGAGAGGCAAAACGATCAGAAGAGTTACATAAAGAGGGGTCATAACCGGAGTACCAAGAAGCTGCAGGACGAATCCAAAGACAATGCTAATATAGAAAATCAGACCAGCAACTCCATTTTGTCCGAAAAGTGCACGCTCATAGTGTCTTTGACGAAGAGAAGAGATAATATTGAGAAACATAGCGACGATTAGGAGAACAACACCGATAGAAACAGCAACGATCAAAATATTAGTCGTTGTGCTTCCTTCCATAACGGAAATAGGTTTTTCTGAAAATCCGAGTGCATAATAGAGCGGGTCAAGCAAATGCTCAAATCCAAATACGGAACCGAATACAGAGCCGAAAATACAAGAAGAAATTCCACAAGGCATTAAAATGTGTCCGAGAGGCATGTTTTTCTTTTTCCACATCCATAAGCCAAGCAGAAATGCACAGATACCATGCCCTACATCGCCAAACATGATGCCAAATAATGTCACAAAAATACAGGCGAGGAGGGGAGTTGGATCGATTTCGCTGTAATTTGGCAGGCCGTACATTTCAGTAAAATATTCAAAAGATTTAAATGGACGGCGATTATGCAGCTTTACCGGTGGGGAATGAACCAGCTCATTAGAAGCATCATCAAGGTTGTATTCCACGCTGGAACACTGATCCAGTTTGCTGGTAAAAGAATTTTCAGCTTCCTGAGGAATCCAGCCTGAAAGAATGAAAAATCCATTATATTGGAATGCGTATTTTCGAATTCCAAAATAGGTATTTTTAATTGTCAGCCATGAATAAATCAGGTTGCAGCGTTCCTGCTCATCTTTCCAAAGCTGTTGAATCTCGTCATCGACCTTTTTTAACTCATTGCGGGAAGTGTCGGCTTCTTTTTTAAATTGTCCGACAGCTTCTTTTGGAGTGCCGTCGAAGCGTTCCAGATCCAGTGGCTGAAAATACAGACGGGAAAAAATTCGGTCAATTTCCGAACATTGCTCCAAGGGGCAGATATAAACGCCCCAAACTGTTTTTTCATCCGATGTACAAGGAAAAAACACTACAAATGGGTTATCTTCATATGTTTTTAACTGTTCATAACCGGCCCTTGGCAAAGAGCCGAAGTGAATAGAGATAAACTGACATACACGAATTTTTTTCAAATCAACTGACAGCCCGACAAAATGGGAAGCATCTCTTGCGTCTTGTTCATGGTGCTGTACTTCTTTTGAAATTTTTTCGTGCTGTGCTTGAAGTTTTGCGATACGATTAGAAATTGCCTGTGCATAGTGAAGAGCCTGAACAGGCTTTAGCTGTTTCTTTTCAGTTTCTTCTTCTGAGAAAAGATGAAGAGGCTGCCCAATCGATTTGATTGAAGAAGAAAGCTGCTGCAAAGGTGCCTGATATGGGTTATCTTCACTTAAAGGCAGAAAGGATTCTGTGTTGGAGTAAAAATTCATCGCATTATCCGGGTGAAAGAGGTGACTTTTTCCGCAGATTGCAGTCACTGAATCCAATTCACTTAGTTGTCCTATCATGCTGATGATTTTCACTTTGATAATAGCCAAGGTTTAAGAACTCCTTCCACTGAACCGCTCGGGGTTCAGAAGATTTTGAATTTCTGCTTTCTGCAGTTGGTAACGGACTCCTTCAACCAGCGTGGTCAGATCATGTAGTTCTGATTGAAGAAGAAAAACATAGGAGAAAAGCACGACGCTGGGGTTGGGACTAAAGCGAATCTTTTTGCGGCAGTCATGATATTCGATATAAAAAATCAGATCGTCTGGATCTTGGTGTGGGGTGGAGAGTGTGCGCTTCCCGACTCGCGTTGTCTGCATGATTTCAGTGGCTTCTTTGTCGGACTCTGCTGCTGCCATTCGATCAAGCGTTTCTTTTTTTAGGCTGCCAAAAGGCAGCAGAAGCGATTTGATTTGATCGGGGTCAGCGTGATAAGTTCGCTTTAAACGAATGATTCGGCTGTAATTATTGAGATCGATGTAATCATCAAAAATACGCAGCAATTCTTCACGGGTCTGTCCTTTTGTTTCTCTATAAATGACTTGATAGAGCCGTTGAAACAGGTCAATCCACAAAGCGCTTTCAATTCCGGTATAGTCAACTTGTTCTTCAGAATTTTTTGGAGCAAATGCCAAAAGAATTTTTTCATACTGTGTATGGGAAAGTGCATGAAGCAACTGATCATAGCTGGAGAGCGTATGAAGCGCTTTTTCGTCAATTTCCGTTTGGTGCGCTGCGCTTTCTGGAATCAAAAAGAAAGGATCTTCCATTTGCCCGGAATTCAGTCTTGTGATGCAGCGCAGAATCATTTGGATTTCCAGTTTTTGAAGCAGGTAAGCTGAAACATGTTCCCCAAGATTCAGATCGTAGCGAGCTAATTTTGCGCTTTCGCTGAAGAGCCGCTCTCGCAGACAGGCTTCTAGCTGACCGCGGTGAATATGAAATTCATCGATCGAAACGAGGACGGAACGATACGCGGTATGTGCTTTTAGATAAGTGGCAATGTCATTGACAGAAGAACAATCCAGAAGAGCCATCCAGTCCTCAAAGCGCAGCCTTTGGCCATAAAGTGCGCGCGCCTTACTGAGGACGGCATTTGATGAGGTCTGTCCCATGGTTATCCCTCCAATACACGGCTGACCAATTTCTGAACCCAACCATCATGATTTTGATGGTAAATATCTTCCATCTTTTCTCGCAGAACAGCTTGCTTCTGTTCTGTTACTTTCCATTTTTCTTCAGCCAATTTACGTTCTTGAGGCTCGTTTTTATGCAAGCGTTCTCTTGCTTCTTTTAAATAAGCATCCCGAATTTCTTCTCGGCGCTTAGCAACATCACTGGTAGCCTGAATCTTTTCTTTTTGTGCAAGATCGGTGATTTTTTGAGCCTGCTGATCCATTTTTACGATTTGGTCAATTAAGTTTTCCATAGATACACCTCCTAAAATGGCATGAATCCCGGAAAACAGACGTTTTCCGGGAAAAGATTAACAGCATCTATTTGAAAAGCCTATAAAATGTAAAATGTAAAATGTAAATTTAAATTTTTATAACTTACTAAGACAGAATCATAGTACAATTACAATCAAAATTCAAGAAAAACATTCACAAATCTTACAAAAATCTTTTTAAAATTTGGTAGATATCATCAATAAATTTTCTTCAAAATGCAGAATCAAGAAACACGTATGCAAAATTGATCTAAAAATTCTACAACGAAAACAAAAAGCTTAGAATTTATCTTATTTTTTTGCATGTTACAAATTTCGACTCTTAAAAAGATGAATCTTCCACTTGATAAAATTCAAAATTAATTTTTAAGGCTTTGCATAGGAGCAGGAATTCGACCGCCGCGTGCAATCAGTTTGGCAGGAGAATAGGAATT
This sequence comes from Ruminococcaceae bacterium UBA5450, assembly GCA_002424295.1. GTDB lineage: Bacteria > Bacillota > Clostridia > Oscillospirales > Acutalibacteraceae > Caproicibacterium. The sequence goes on from DIQY01000139.1 coordinate 25,874, forward strand.
CAATTCCATCACAGGTCCGCTGCCTAAGAGACCGCCAAAGTTAAGTTCATCACCGACTTTTTTACCGATGGCGGGGATTAACCGAACAGCCGTTGTTTTTAGGTTGACCATGCCGATAGCGGCTTCGTCTGCAATGATAGCGGAAATCACTTCGGCGGGGGTATCACCGGGAATAGCAATCATATCAAGTCCTACGCTGCAAACAGCTGTCATTGCTTCCAATTTCGTAATCGAGAGCGCACCGCAGCGGGCGGCGTCGATCATTCCTGCATCTTCAGTGATCGGGATAAATGCACCGGAAAGGCCGCCTACATGAGAACTTGCCATAATGCCGCCTTTTTTCACCGCATCATTTAAAAGTGCCAAACAAGCGGTTGTTCCATGGGCACCGCAGCGCTCCAGACCCATTTCTTCAAGAATGTGTGCAACGCTGTCTCCGACGGCCGGTGTGGGGGCAAGAGACAAATCTACGATTCCAAAGGGAACACAAAGTCTGCGGCTGGCTTCCAGCGCAACCAACTGTCCCATACGGGTAATTTTAAAGGCGGTTTTTTTGATAATATCCGCTACTTCGGTTAAATCACCATCTGGACATTTATGCAGAGCTGCGCGTACAACGCCTGGGCCGGAAACACCGACGTTGATGACGCAGTCCGGCTCGCCTACTCCGTGAAAAGCACCGGCCATAAAGGGGTTGTCCTCCGGAGCATTGCAGAAGACAACCAGCTTTGCGGCGCCAATGCATTCCCTGTCGGCAGTGCGCTCTGCAGTTTCACGGACTACTTTTCCCATCTTTGCAACTGCGTCCATGTTGATGCCGGCTTTCGTTGTGCCGATATTTACACTGGAGCAGACGAGTTCAGTTTCGGAGAGTGCTTCGGGAATACTTTCGATCAGTGCATAATCGCCGGGGCCGAATCCTTTGTGAACCAGCGCAGAGTAGCCGCCGATAAAGTTAACGCCGACTTCTTTTGCAGCCCGGTCGAGTGCTTTGGCATAGCGGACAGGGTTTACGCCGGGGCAGGCTCCCGCGACCATTGCAATTGGGGTAACAGAGATTCGTTTGTGAATAATCGGAATTCCATATTCCTTGCTGATATCTTCTCCGGTTTTTACGAGATTACTTGCGTACCGGCAAATTTTATCATAAATTTTGTCACACGCTTTGTCTGCATCACTGTCGATGCAGTCTAAAAGAGAAATTCCCATTGTGACCGTACGCACGTCCAGGTTTTCGTTATCGATCATATCAATGGTTTCCAAAATATCGTGGGTATTGAGCATGGATTTACTCCTTTGTTAGTTTTTAAGGCCGTATCAGTCAGATGCGGTGCATAGAATTAAAAATATCTTCGTGCATGATGTGAATCGTGAGTCCTTCTTGCTTTGCGAGTGCTGTGAATTTGTCGGAAAGCTGATCAAACGGGATTTTGGAATCCTTCAGATCAACCAACATAATCATTGCAAAGAGGTCTTGCATAATCGACTGCGAAACATCCGTTACATTTACGCCGTTTTCCGCACAAATCGCGGTGACTTTTGCAAGAATTCCCACCATATCTTTGCCCAAAACTGTAATAACCGCGCGCATATTTATTCCCTCCGATACATGATTCAAACTTTTTAAATTTATAAATTTATTATGAACGATAAAAGAGAGACTGTCAATATTTTTTTCCTCCGGCAAACTGCTTAAAAATCAGGGATTTCGCCAAAGCAAAACAGTCACACTGATGTCTAGGATTCCAAGATAAAACATGTTAAAATGAATTTGTCTCTTTTATTATTTAGAAAAACTGGAACCTTAGAAAGAAGGTCAAAATATGAAATATCCTTTTTTGTCTGACTGTCATACCCATTCTAAGTGCAGCGAAGACGGTGCCGATTCGGTCATGATGCTTTGTAAAAATGCACTTGATCAGGGCCTTTATGCGATTACCATTACCGATCATTGTGAATGTAATACTTATTGGGAACAGCATTTTCATGAATCAGTTTGCCAAAGCTGGGGTGAGACCCGGCGTGCTGCTGTTTCTTTTCAAAATAAAATTCATATTTTTACTGGGGTTGAATTGGGGCAACCGATGCAGAATAAAAGCGGCGCGGAGGATATTTTAAATGCCTGTTCCTTTGATTTTGTCCTCGGAAGTTTACATAATGCTAAAGGCGAACGTGATTTTTATGATTTCGATTATCAGCATCGGGATGTAAGGCCGGTGTTGACCCAATATTTTGAAGAACTTTTAGAGATGATTCGTTGGGGAAAATTTGATTCTCTGGCGCATCTCACTTATCCGTGGAGGTATTTTAAAGAGTATGGGATTGAAATTCCGATAGAAGACTACCAAAACCAGATTGACCATGTGTTAAAAGAATTGATTCGCCAGAAAAAGAGTTTGGAAGTCAATACCAGCGGTTTGCGGCAGAAAATAGGAACAACGATGCCGAATGAAAAAATTCTCAGAAGATATCAAAGTCTTGGAGGAAGCATGGTAACGGTGGGAAGCGACGCACATCGTTGGGCTGATGTAGGCAGCGGAATCGAAGAGACTTTCAGCATGCTGCAGCGGATTGGTTTTTCATATTTTACGATTTATGAAAAACGAACGCCTGTGCAGATCCCAATTTCAGAGTAAGCTTTTTGAAAGAGGAGAGTGTATTTTATGCACTTTCCTCTTTTGTTTCTTTTTAAAATATGATATAATAAAAATTCAAAAATTTATAAAAAACAGTATTTCAAAAGGAGTGAAAGACCGATGGATCGACTTTTAACTTTGCTGCATGAGAATGCCCGTTTAAGCAATAAACAGCTGGCAGCAATGCTGGACGAGACGGAAGAAAATATCAGCACAGCGATTGCTGATTACGAAAAAAGAGGGGTTATCCGCGGCTATCAGGCCCTGATCAACTGGGAGCGTGTCGATACCAATAAGGCCATTGCCCTAATTGAGCTGCGTGTTTCTCCGAAGAAAAATCGTGGCTTCGATGAGATTGCAGGAAAAGTAATGAGCTTTCCCGAAGTGGACAGTGTCTATTTGATGTCGGGAGGCTACGATCTCGCAGTTACCGTTCACGGAAGGTCAATGCAGGATGTAGCAATGTTTGTCATGCGTCGCCTTTCTACCTTGGACAGTGTGCTTTCCACCGCAACGCATTTTATCTTGACTCGCTATAAAGAGAGCGGCGTCATTATGAATCAGGAGGAGGAAAAGGACGAGAGGAGAGACGTATACTGTGATTGATTACAGCAAACTGCTGACAAAACGGATTCAACAGGTTCGCCCCTCCGGCATCCGTAAATTTTTTGATATTGCCAACGAAATGGATGACGTGATTTCTCTCTCCATTGGCGAACCGGATTTTTCCACCCCATGGCATGTGCGTCAGGAAGGAATCAAGTCTTTGGAGATGGGAAAAACATGGTATAGTCCGAACCGCGGTTTTGCAGAGTTAAGAGAGGAAATCTGCAAATTTTTTGATCGTCACTATCATGTTCAATATGACCCAAAAACGGAAGTGCTTGTTACTGTCGGCGGCAGCGAGGCTTTGGATCTTGCAGTCCGCTGTTTAGTGGAGCCGGGAGAAGAAGTCTTGATTCCACAGCCCAGCTTTGTTTGTTATGAACCGATGGCACAGATGGCAGGTGCTGTTCCAGTCATTATCGAAACAAAAGAAAAAGACGGGTTTCGCCTGACACCGGAAGAACTGCGCGCAGCGATCACGCCGAAGACAAAACTTCTTGTACTGCCGTTCCCAAATAATCCGACGGGAGCGGTTATGCGAAAAAAGGATCTGGAAGCGATTGCCGAAGTTGTTCGTGGAGCCAATCTGATTGTCCTTTCTGATGAGATTTATAGTGAGCTGACTTACGGAGATCAGAAGCATATTACTTTTTCGTCCCTTCCGGACATGCGCGAGCGTACGATCGTTGTCAATGGCTTTTCAAAAGCATTCGCGATGACCGGCTGGCGTTTGGGATATGCCATGGGGCCAAAAGAACTGATTGCGCAGATGACAAAGCTTCATCAGTATGCAATTATGAGCGCCCCGACTACCAGCCAATATGCGGCGGTTGAAGCGATGCGGCACGGAGACGCTGATATTGTTTATATGCGCGAGCAGTATGATATGCGCCGTCGGCTAATTGTTGACGGTTTTAACGAGATGAATTTGACTTGTTTTGAGCCGGAGGGCGCTTTTTATGTTTTTCCATGTATTAAGCGCACGGGACTTTCGAGTGATGAATTTTGTGAAAAATTGCTTTATGTGAAACATGTAGCAGTTGTTCCGGGCAGCGCTTTTGGGGATTGCGGAGAAGGGTACGTCCGTGTTTCTTATTCTTACAGTATCAATCATATTACGGAAGCGCTTTCCAGAATTCGTGATTTTTTAAAGCAGCTTGGGTGCTGATTTATGAAACCGTTTGTTGTAAAAGCTTATGCAAAGCTTAATCTTGCACTGGATCTGGTCGGGCGAAGAGAAGATGGCTATCATCTTCTGCGCATGGTGAATCAGAGTGTTAGCCTTGCCGACCGCCTGACAATCCTGCCAAGCGATATTCTGCTCGTAGGGTGCGATGATACGGATCTGCCGGATGGCCCCGAAAATATTGCCTATCGTGCGGCAAAACATTTTTACGAAATCGTTCCCGAAGCACCCAAAATTCAAATTCAAATTGAAAAACATATTCCGCATGAAGCGGGACTCGGCGGTGGCAGTACCGATGCCGCAGCCGTTCTGCAAATTTTAAATCAGATTTCCGGGAACCCGTTTTCAGAGAAAGCACTTCTTGCTCTCGGTGAAAAAATTGGAGCAGATGTGCCGTTTTGCATCAAAGGCGGCACGGCTTTAGTCGAGGGAATCGGAGAGCAGATTACTCCTTTAAATGGAATGCCTGCCTGCAAAATTGTTTTATGTAAACCTAAAATTGGGGTAGAAACAAAGGCAGCTTTTGAGATGGCGGATCGGCTGCCTTCTTTAGAAGCATGCTACAGCGAAAATGTGAAGCAAGCAGTCAAAGAAGAAAATCTTATAAAGCTTTCAGCTTCTCTTGGAAACTTCTTTGAAGATATTTTAAAGCTTCCGGAAATTTTGAAATTGAAGGCAGCTTTTTTGAAAATGGGAGCGCTTGGTGCCGCAATGACAGGCAGTGGATCTGCAGTATTTGGAATTTTTGATGATCCTATTTTGGCACAGAAATGCGTGGATTCCTTAAAAAAGCAATATGAGGAGACTTTTTTGTGTGAACCGGTCTCAGTTCCGATTCAAATTGAGCCATGATTTTTAAACAAATTGTATAAATTTTCCAGTATGTCCCATACTTCCTTTGAATTTTATTTTAGAGGAGGAATGGGGCATGCGCCTTTTTACAAAAGCAGTTGCTGCAGCGTTAGTCCTTTGTCTGGCAATTTCCTGTACGGGAATCACTGCTGCGGGAGAAGGAATTTCTGATCGGGTTTTGCGGCTGCACGTTCTTGCAAATTCAGATTCAGAAGAGGATCAAGCATTAAAACTAAAAGTACGGGATCGGGTCCTTTTGGTTAGTGAACAATGGTTTAAAAATGTGGATAGCCGTGAAGAAGCACAAGAAGCTGCCGCGGCACATCTTGCAGAATTAAAGGAAGCCGGAGAAGAAGTCCTGAGAGAAAACGGAAGTGATGATCCGGTAGAGGTGAGGTTAGAAGACTGTTGGTTCCCCACCAGAACCTATGGAAATGTGACACTGCCTGCCGGCACTTATCGCGCGCTTCGCATTTTAATCGGCGAAGGAAAAGGGCATAATTGGTGGTGCGTGCTGTTTCCGGCGCTTTGTCTGCCGGGCGCAGAGCAGGATAGTAATACTCTTTCCGATGTGTTGACTCCGGCTCAGGAGGAGATGACACAACCAGGGTTTGCCGTCAAATTTAAAACGGTGGAACTCTATGAAGAAGTTCGTCAATGGCTTTCTCAAAATTCCTAGGATAGAATATAAAAAGGCTCCTTCGGAAAACCGAAGGAGCCTTTTTTAGCTTTTCCGCCCCAATTGTTTATGATATAATAAAAATAATTAAAAAGGAACGGGTGAGAAGATGCTGCATTTATTGTTAGGGCGTTCTGGGAGCGGAAAGACGAGAACAGTACAGGAAGAATTGCGGAAACATGCCGAAAGTGAAGAGGAAAAGCTGTTTTTGTTGGTTCCAGAGCAGGCTTCTTTTGAGAACGAAAGAACAATTCTGCATGCACTTGGGGCCAAAGACGCGCAGAAAATTTATGTGCTGAGTTTTTCCCGCCTTTGTGATTTACTCGGCCGTACCTATGGAGCGATGGCCGGGAAACGGCTTTCGGCCGGAGGCAGAATCATCCTGATGAATATGGCATTAGAGCAGGTTCGAGATCGTCTGCATTTTTACCGTAAAAATGCAAATGGGACGGAATTGATTTCGACTTTGCTGCAGGGGGAAAGCGAATTTAAGATGTGCCGTGTTTCGCCGGAAGATCTGCAGGAAGCTTCTCTGAGCGCCCAGACGCCAAATCTGAAACAAAAACTTTCAGAACTTTCTTTGATTTTGTCTTCTTATGAAGCGCTGGTGAGTCAGAGTTATCTTGATCCGCAGGACGATCTGACCCGCGCGGCAAATTTACTGGAAGCCCACCCCTTCTTCGAAAATGCAGTCGTTTATATTGATGGATTTCAAAGCTTTACAATGCAGGAATATGAAATTCTTAAATTTGTGATCCGCCAGAGCAAAGAGGTTACGGTTTCTCTTTGCGCAGATCAACTAGCGGACCCTGAACATGGCTTGGGACTTTTTTCATTTGTTCGGGAAACGGCACAAAAATTGATTCGGCTTGCAAGAGAAGGCAATGTGCCGGTAGCAGCGCCGGTCATTTTGCCAGAAGGCAAACGATTTCTTTCGAAAGATCTTGCTAAGCTGGAAGCAAATCTTTATCGGGGCAAACGGGAAAAGGCAGATAAAAGTGCAGAACATATTCACCTTTATGCGGCTCAGAATTTTTATGATGAGGCTCAGTTTGCAGCAGCAAGCATTCGAAGATTTCTGGTAAACGGCACCTATCGCTGCCGAGAGATTGCAGTGGCCGCCCGATCATTGGAACCTTACCGCGGAATTTTAAATGCCGCATTCGAGCGGTACGAGATTCCATTTTTCATGGACGAAGCACAGAATATTACAGCGCAGCCTTTAATGCGTCTTACACTGTCGGCTTTAAAAGCGGTTTCTTCCGGATTCGAAACCGAGGAAATTCTCACGTGCATCAAGACGAATCTTCTCGGGATTGATGAAAATATGCAGTCACAGCTGGAAAATTATTGCTTTGTCTGGCAGCTGAATAAATCGGCATGGCAGACGCCATTTACGATGCACCCAGGCGGATTCGTTTCCAAATGGACAGAGAAAGATCAAAATCTTTTGACAGAGCTCAATGAAGTGCGGGAAAAAATCATTACGCCCATGGTGCATCTGAGAGAGAAAACCAAAGACACCGACGGAAAAGGAATGGCAAAAGCGGTCTATGATTATCTCACGGAAGCCGGAGTACAAGAGAATCTGCGAAATTTTGCGGATTCTCTCGAAAAAGGAGGAGTACCTGCGCTTGCAGATAATACGCTTCGTCTCTGGGATTTGCTGATGGAAATTCTGGATCAGTGTGCAATGACCATTTCGGAACGGCCGATCTCGCGAAATTCCTTTCAGGAACTTTTACGAATGGTGATTTCAGAAAGTGAAATGGCAAGTATTCCGCAGGGATTGGATGAAGTGACGATAGGCGCCGCAAACCGTATCCGGATGGCAAAACCGAAAGTTGTCTTTTTGCTTGGCGTTTGTCAGGGGGAATTTCCACAGACTCCTTCCAGCGGAGGAATCCTAAGCTTCTCAGAGAGACTTTCTCTGATCGACCATGGACTGCCGCTCAGTGATCCGCTTTCAGGGGTCGCTGTGCAGGAACGATTTCTTGCCTATCAGATGGCTTCGGCTCCTAGTGAAAGGCTTTATGTTTCGTGGCCGATTAATTCCAGCGACGGAACCCAAAAGCAGCCTTCTTCTCTGGTTTCAGAAATTTCAGTATTGTTTCCACATTGCCCGGTTGAATCAGAAATGACCTTACCGGAGTCTTATTTTGCAGGATCTAAAAAGGCAGCTTTTCAGCTGCTTGCGCGGCGGTGGAATCATAAGACGGCCGTAGAAGCTTCTCTGCGGGAATTGTTTTCCAAAACAGGAGAAGAAGTACGCATGAATGCGCTGGAAAAGGCTTCAAAGAGGGAGGCTGCCGTCTTTAAAGGTCCTGAAAACGCCCGGAAGATTTTTCCTAAAAATATGCGTGTTTCCGCGACACAAATCGAAACGTATCATCAGTGCAGATTCCGCTATTTTTGCCGTTACGGAATGAAAATAGAGGAAAGACGAATGGCAAAATTGGATGCGCTGGAATATGGCAGCTTAATGCACTATCTTTTAGAGCATTTATTTTGCGAGATCGGTGCTGAAAAGATTTTAAAGATGGGACAAAAAGGGCTGAGGGAAAATGTGGATCAGCAGCTTTTATCTTATGCACAGGAAAAACTTGGCGGAACAGAGACTCAGACGGCACGCTTTTCATGGCTTTTGCAGCGTGTAGCGGAAGCAGCCTGCGTCGTAATATGGCATATTGCAGAAGAACTTTCTCAGAGCAGATTTTCACCGACTGATTTTGAGCTCCCGGTCGGACAAAATGAGATTCCCGGGTTGAAAATTTCACTTTCGGATGGTGGAAGCGTGGAAGTTGACGGAAAGATCGACCGCGTAGACGCAGACGAAATCGACGGGAATACTTATCTGCGGGTTGTTGACTATAAGACCGGCAAAAAGATGTTTCGCCTTTCCGATGTTTTGGACGGAACAAACCTGCAAATGCTGATTTATCTTGCAGCGCTGTGCGAAAACGGCGGTTCACACTGGAAAAATCCGAAACCTGCGGGGATCCTTTATATGCCCGCGGATCGGCCGGCCTTTACTGCCAGTCGAAAGACGGATGACGAAACGATCCAAAAAGATCAGAATAAAAAGCTGCGAATGAATGGTCTCTTGCTGGACGACCCAGGAATCCTTTCCGATATGGAAGAGGATGGGAAAGGGACTTATATTCCTGCTACTCTAAAAAGCGGGGCATCAACAGCAAAAAGCAGTGTTGTAAGCAGCAAGGATTTTGAGCTGATTCTTCAAAGTATTCGGAAAATGGTCAAGGAGATGGCAGAAGAACTTCATCGGGGAAATGTGGAAGCGCAGCCTTTAAACGATCGGGATACCGCATGTAAGTGGTGTCCGTACGGGGCAGTTTGTATGACCGAGGAAGGAATGCCCGTTCGGGAAACAAAATCGAATGTATCTGTGACAGAGGCAGTTGAGATTCTGAGAAGGGGAGAGTCAGATGAAACGTGAATGGACAAGCGCTCAAAGAGATGCGATTGAAGCGCGCGGCGGGCCGCTTCTAGTATCCGCGGCAGCCGGTTCTGGAAAGACGGCGGTCTTGGTAGAGCGGGTGATCAAAAGAATCACCGATCCTAAAAATCCGATTGATGCCGATCGCCTTCTGGTTGTTACTTATACAAAGGCAGCGGCTGCCGAAATGCGCGGGCGAATTGCAGACAAGCTTTCGGAACTTCTGGAAGAGGAACCGGACAGCCTTTTTCTGCAAAGACAGCAGCTGCTTTTATCAAGAGCACATATCAGTACCGTACATAGCTTTTGTCAGGAACTTTTGCGGGAACATTTTTCTGCAGTGGGAATTTCACCGGATTTTCGGATTGCAGATGAAAGTGAACTCTCGGTTTTGCAGAATGAAACATTGGATCGGGTCCTCGATTCATTCTACGAAAAAAATGATGCTGTCTTTTATCAGCTGTTGGATGCATTTTCAGCTGGGCGGGATGACCACCTGCTCCGAAATATTCTTTTTAAACTATATGATTTTGTACGCAGTCACCCGTTTCCATCTCGTTGGCTGCGGGAAAAAGCAGCCATGTATGACTGCCAAAATATCAGGCAGTCGGTTTGGGGAGACGTAATTATCCAATTCGCACAGCGGACGTTTTCCTATGCGATTTCGATAACACAGCATTCTATGAGGCTTTTAGAGTCAGCAGATGAGAAACTGGGAGCTGCTTCCATGCCGGCTTTTTTGTCGGATCGAGAAATGCTGGAGGCCCTTCTCAAAAGCCTTCAAAATGATTCTTGGGATGGCTTTTCTCAGAAAATTCAAACGGTTTCTTTTGAGCGCCTTTCCACTCCGAGGGGGTATTCCGATGATTCTATTAAAATTGCGGTGGCGGAAAATCGGAAAGAAGTAAAATCCGGAATTGAAGATTTAAAAGCAATTTTTGCACCGTCGGAGGCCGAATGTCTGGAAGATTTGCAGGCGCTAAAACCGCTTGTCGAGAAATTGTTTTCCATTTTGGAAGAGTTTCATACGGTGCTGCAGCAGAAAAAAGCAGAACGAAAAATCGCTGATTTTGGAGACATGGAGCATTGGGCATTGCAGCTTTTGGTCGAGGAGACGTCGGAAGGCTATCAAAAGACACCTGCTGCCGAAGAAATTTCCAACCAGTTCGATGAGATTATGGTGGACGAATATCAGGATACAAATGAAACGCAGGATCTGATTTTTCGTGCCGTTTCCAAAGATGAGACGAATCTTTTTATGGTGGGGGATGTCAAACAGAGTATCTATAGCTTTCGTCAGGCAATGCCCGAACTGTTCCTTCGCCGACGGGAAAAAAGTGCCGAATATCATAGAGATCATGCGCAGTTTCCCGCGTGTATCACGTTAGACCGTAATTTTCGCAGCCGTTTTGGCATTACGGAATCGGTCAATTTCTTTTTCCGTCAGCTGATGAGTCGGGAAGTTGGACAGATGGAATATACCGAAAAAGAATCTTTGGTTTGTGGAGCAGAGTATCCGGAAATAGAGGATTCTGCGTTGGAACTAGATGTTCTGCAATATTCTGCCGAAGAAACAGATCATTTTCTGGAGGCAGAATGCCGACGGATTGCAGAGAAAATTTTTGAATGGACCGCGACAAACTCGGTAACCGAAAATGGGCAGACGCGGCCTGCACAATATCGGGAAATCTG
>DIQY01000139.1:37246-41126 GCA_002424295.1 Ruminococcaceae bacterium UBA5450
CCTGCATGGGCGGATGCCGGAAAGGGATTCTTTGATGCACCGGAAATACGGGCAGTGCTTTCCCTTTTGCAGACGATTGACAATCCACTCAATGACCTTGCGTTGCTTGCCCTTCTGATGGGACCAATCGGCGGCTTTAGTCTGGACGAAATGGCAGATATTCGCGCAGAAAGCAAAGACAATTCTCTTTTTGCTTCTTTGCAGAAGGCTGCCGCAAAAGGAAACAAACAGGTACTTTCATTTTTGAAGAAGCTTTCCCTTTGGCGTAATTTTGCAGCCGCGCTTCCATCAGATCAGCTGATTGGGGCTTTATACGAAGAAACCGGTTATGCGGATCTTGTGCTTGCAATGGAAAATGGAACGCAGCGCCTTGCAAATCTGCGCCTTTTGCAGGAACGAGCCAGATCGTATGAGGACAGCGGTCATAATGGGCTTTCCGGATTTCTTCGCTTTTTGGAACGCCTCAAAAATCAAGGGCAGGATATTCCGATGGCAGAGACGCTCAGCGAAAGTGCCAATGTGGTGCGGATCATGAGTATTCATAAGAGCAAAGGACTGGAATTTCCAATTGTAATTCTAGCGGGATGTTCCAGAAAATTTCATACGGAAAAAGATACTGTTCTCCTTCACCCACAGATGGGTTTAGGCATTCAACTGCGAGCGAAAGGAAAAGAATATCGGGTAAAAACGCTTCCATGGCAGGCAAATGCGATTCTCCTTCGTCAGGAGGGTATGAGTGAAGAACTGCGAGTCTTTTATGTAGCGCTTACAAGGGCAAAGGAAAAGCTTTTGCTACTCTGTTCTGAAAAAGATCCCGAAAAGACTCTTTCTTCACTGGCTTGCAAAATGGGAGAAAAAAATCAGATTCCTCCTTTTGCAGTGCAACATGCAGATTGTCTGTCCGATTGGATTTTGCTCTGTGCACTGCGTCATCCGGATTCTAAGAAGCTGCGGGAACTTTCCAGTATGGATTGCAAAGTCCTTCCCTGCGACGCTTCATGGAAAGTGGAGCTGATCCACGATCAGCCCTTTGAGCCGGAACAAAATGGAGTGTGTAAAATAGAAATGCCGCCGGCAGATCCCAAATTACTCGAGGAACTGATGCGTTATACACAATATCAATATCCTTATCGTGATTTGGGAGCAGTACGAGCAAAAACAGCTGCTTCTGAGCTTGCAGAAAAGCCGCTCCAGAAACAATATGCTGCCATGAGCCGACCAGCATTTTTGGGCAAAAAGGGTTTGACTCCGGCGGAGCGCGGAACAGCTTTACATGCTTTTTTGCAGTTTGCAGACTGGAAGATTTTAAAGAAAAATGTACAGGGAGAGTTGGAACGTCTTGTCAAAGAAGGCTTTTTGACAGCGGAACAGGCGAGTGCAGTCAACCTTTCCGCTGTGACGGATTTTTGTCAGACAGCCGTTTTTGAGCGGATACAAAAGTCCCCGCGAGTCCTTCGGGAATATCGCTTTTCGGTGGAAATTCCGGCAAAGCGCCTTGATCAGGAACTGACCGGGTCTATGGCACAGGAGCCAGTTGTACTGCAGGGAGCGATAGACTGTGCATTCGAGGAAAACGGCGGAATCATTTTGATGGATTATAAGACGGATCACATCAAATCTGCAAAGGAACTGTGGAATCGTTATCAAGACCAGCTTCTTCTCTACCGTGAAGCGCTCGAAAAATGCTTAGACCTTCCGGTGACGGAATGTCTGCTTTATTCCTTTGCACTTCGTAAAGAAATCAGAGAAGCGAATATTTAACCATTATGAAAGCCCCCAAACTATTTTTAATAGTTTGGGGGCTTTCTGTAAAGAAAAATCCAAGTGGAAGGAAAGTTAAAAGAAATCCATTACGGTTTTGCCGATCAGCAAAGCGGCAACGACCAGCATGATGGGGCGGATAACCACGCTGCCTTTTTTTAGAGCCAAGCCGGAACCGATCAGGTTTCCGACGATGCAGCAGCAAGCGGCGGGAACGGCTATTGCATAGTTGATCGTTCCGGCAAGAATGTAAGTGACAAGTGCCGCGTAGTTTGAGGCAAGATTTAAAATTTTAGCATTTCCACCCGCGGTTTTCATATCATATTTCATCAGATAGCAATAAACTAAAATTGCAATCGTTCCTGTACCGGGTCCAAAAAGTCCGTCATAACAACCGACAATCAATCCAATGAAAAATCCCATGAGATATCTTTTTTTAATGGGAATTTCAGTGGAGCGGTTTGTATCGCTGCCTTTCTTTTTCATTAGAATCAGTACAACAACGAGCGGCATCAGACAGAGCAGCGCTCCCTTTAAAAGACGTTCCGGAAGAAGCAGAACTGCTCGAGAAGAAAAGGAAGAAGCGAGAAAAGCGCCGCAGGCCGAGAGCAATGCAATTTTTATATCTACAGCACCGTGACGAAAATAGCGAAACGCTGAAAAAGTAGTTCCGCTTGCCGCGGTAAATTTATTGATCCCATAAACTTGTTGCAGAGGAAGTCCTGTCAACAGAATTGCGGGCATAGAGATTAGCCCGCCGCCGCCGGCAACTGAATCTACAAATCCGGAAAGAAACAGTGCCGGACATAAAAAAAGCAGTGCATTCAAAGGAATCCTCTCCTTGTTCTTTATTTCATGTTATGCTATGATACCATAAAAGTCTAATATAAACAAATATCTATATTGATATAAAAAATATAAGCAGATTTATATAGCAGGAGGCGCATTATGAATTCACTGGATCGACTTTATGTTTTGACGATTGCGCACGAAAAAAATTTTTCCCGTGCCGCTGCAAAACTTTATATCTCTCAGCCTGCATTAAGTGCTTACATTATAAAACTGGAAAAAGGACTCGGCTGCCGCCTATTTGACCGTAATACATTTCCTTTGTCTTTAACTTCAGAGGGGCGAGCTTTTGTAGATTGCGCCAGTAAAGAAGAGACGCTTGAAAAAGAATTGGGGGATTATCTTTCGGATTTGACAAATCTCGAAGCAGGATGTCTTTCGATTGGTGGCTCTCAATTTTTTTGCACCTGTTTTCTGCCGCCGATTCTTACCGACTATGCCAGACGTTATCCGAAAATTTCAATTTCTTTGGTAGAAGATGGATATCCTGCGCTCAAAGCAATGCTTGGAGAAGGAACCGTTGACTGCGTGCTTGATTATGAAACGCAGAAGGCACAAAATTTAACAGTGCTGCCGCTGCATCAAGAGCAGATTTTTCTGGCGTTGCCGCCGCATTCTCCCAGAAATCAGATCTTTAAAAAAGCCTGTCTTACAAAAGGACAGATTTTGTCCGGATATTATTTGCAGCCGAATTGTCCGAAAGTGCCGCTTTCTGCATTTAGGGAGGAAAAATTTCTCTTTCTTAATCAAGAACACGATCTTTACGATCGATCACAAAAACTTTGCAGCAATGCAGGATTCCACCCAAAAATTAAGATGTTTTTAAATCAGACGCTTACGGCTTTTGCATTGACTTTGGCAAATTTTGGGGCCTCTTTTATCAGCGATACCGTCATTCGATGCGGAAATTTTGAAAAGATTCCGCCTGTTTATAAGATTGATGATCAGGATTCCTGCCGATTTCTTTCTGCTATTTGTAAAAAGAATCGGTATGTTTCGAAGGCTTTACAACGATTTCTAGATTTGACCGCAGAACGGCTTACAGAGTAAAAAATATAACAAAAGATGCAGTTCCTTTTAGAAAACTGCATCTCAGAAAATTTAAGGCTCAGCAGAGTTTAACCCCGGTGCCATAAGCAATTACCTCAGCTGCGCCTTGCATAACCGAGGAGGAGGCATACCGCATGCAGACAATTGCATCAGCACCCTGCTGCTGTGCATCGTCTATCATACGCTGCGTTGCAATTTCACGAGCTTGATTCATCATCTC
>DIQY01000024.1 GCA_002424295.1 Ruminococcaceae bacterium UBA5450
TCCAGATTTTCCGTTCCAAAATCTTCTATGATCTCAACGCCCTGACTTTCCAGTGTATCATAGAATTTTTCCAGCTGTTCCGGTTCAAAATCCAGTTCCCCAATCGCGTCAAGAATCTCCTTGGTTGAAAGTTGTCCCTTTGATTTGCCCTGCTCAATCAATTCCCGGATCACTGTTTTTTTATCCGGTGTTGGTGTAACTGTCATTTCCTTAATCCCCCTGTTTTCTTGTTTTCTGTTCTTTCAAATATTCGACATATTCTAAAAGGTCCTTTTCACTGGAATTTTTCTGCAGCATCTGTTTGTGCGCTTCTTCCAGGATTACCTTTACATAATCTTGAGCGTCTTTCCGGCTAATAGGAATGTCTGCAACCTTTGCAAGCATTCTCGCAAGAGTTCCCATTTCTTCCGGAGAAAAAACAGACGATAAATCTGTTAAATCTGTAGATTTTTCCTCTTTCATTCTGTCCATAATTACCCGATATACACGGCAATTAAAGGAAGTACTGAATTTTTCCGGCGGTAATTGCTGAAAAATCTGCAAAGAAGCCTCCGGATAACGAATTAAATAGGCAAGCAGCGCTTCTTCTGCCCCCGCCGCCCGCAGCTTATCCTGCTTTTCCGGGTTTACAGAATCTTTGAGTCCAATCCTTTTCTGCTGAAAAGAACGGAATTCCTTCTTGCGCTCAGATTTCTGCTGTTTCTGCCGCTGCCTTTTTATCTGACTTAAAAGCGTCGTCCGCTCCACATGCATTTCTTCAGAAAGTTTTCCGGCATAAACTTCCTGCTCAATCGGATTATCAAGCGTTGCCAAAATTTTTACAGCACTTTCCAAAAAAGCGACTTTTCCGTCCGGTGTCTGAACATTGACTGCACGGCGTGCTTTCTCCAACTGATATTCCACGTCGTTGCTGCACTGATCCAAAAGCTGCTGGAAACGAGCATGTCCATTCTCCCCATAAGAACGGATAAATTCATCCGGATCTTTGCCGTTTGGGACTACCAAGATTCGTACATTCAGCCCCGCTTCTCTCAAAAGTGGAATGCTGCGTGAAGCCGCCTTCTGCCCTGCAGAATCCGCATCATAAGAGGCAATCACTTCCCCCGTATAGCGGGAAATCAGCTTCGCCTGCTCTGGGGTCAGCGCAGTTCCAAGCCCTGCGACAGCGTTCGTAAAGCCCGCCTGATGTAACGCGATTACATCCATATAACCTTCGCAAAGGATTAGGCTGTCTTGTCCCGAATCTTTTGCAAAATTGAGTGCAAACAGATTTCTTCCTTTATGATAAACCGGCGTATCACTGGAATTTATGTATTTGGGTTCTCCGGGACCGAGAATCCTTCCACCAAATGCCATAATATTTCCTCTTAGATCAATAATTGGAAACATCGCACGGTCATAGAAACGATCAATCAAATGGCCGCTGCGTCCACGAAAAGCAAGGTTTGCACTCACGATTTCGTCTTCTTTATATCCTTTTTTTTCGAGAAAATCCACCAAGGAAAATCTGCCGGGCGGTGCATATCCCAATCCAAAATGGCGAATTGTCTTCATGCTCAGTGCTCTGCCCATGAGATAATCCAACGCTTTTTTTCCCTGCGGAGAAAGCAGCATCTGATGATAATAGCGGGCAGTCTCCCGATTGATCTCGTAAATTCTGGTACGCAGCTTCATGAGTCCATTGTCTGCTGCATCTTCGGGAACTGTCATTCCCGCACGCTGTGCAAGAAAACGGATTGCTTCCATATAATCGAGATTTTCAATTTTACGGACAAAAGTAATCACGTCTCCTCCGGCACCACAGCCAAAACAATAAAACGAACCATTTTCCGGATAAATATTGAAGGACGGCGTCTTTTCATTATGAAAAGGGCAAAGCCCAACCAAATTTCTTCCCTGCCTTTTTAGTGAAACATAGGAAGAAGCAACTTCTGTTAAATCACTGCGTGATTTGAGTTCATCCAAGAATTCCTGCGGCAGCGGCATTTTGAGCTTTCCTTCTTCCTCTTAAATCTTCCAAAAAATCAGTGATTCCATGCTTTTGGAACGTAAATCTGCATAAATTTTTCGACTGCATACTGGTCAGTCATCCCGGCAATATAATCCGTCACCGCGCGGCTAAGCCCATCTTCCATCTCGATTATGCGCATATCCTCCGGAAGATTTCCCGGCTCCCCAAAATACTCATAAAGCTTCCCGATGATTCCGGGAACTTTCTTTTCTTCGCTTTTTGCATACGGATTTTCATAGACGGAGTGAAGCATAAAGCGTCTCAGTTCATCAAAAGGCGCTTCAATTTCCGGTTCCATTTCAATTTTTCCGTTCTGGCTGCTCTCCACTACAGAACATACCAACGTATTAATTCTCTGACTTTTACTGTGTCCCAAAAGATCAGTAAGCGTCTGCGGTATATCTTCTTCCCTGATAATTCCAGCACGTTCGGAATCATCAATATCATGGTTAATATAAGCGATCCGATCAGAAACCCGCACAATCTGCCCTTCAAGCGTTTTTGCTTGTTTTCCAGTCGTATGGCACAAAATTCCGTCCACTACCTCTTCGGTCAGGTTGAGTCCCTCTCCGTTTTTCTCCACACGCTCCACCACACGAACGCTCTGTTCATAGTGACGGAATCCTCCTGGGCAGAGTTGATTGAGTGCGCGCTCTCCTGCATGTCCAAATGGGGTATGTCCCAAATCATGTCCCAAAGCAATCGCTTCCGTGAGATCTTCATTGAGACACAGCGCCCTTGCAATGGTTCTTGCAATCTGCGCTACTTCCAATGTATGGGTCAGCCGCGTACGGTAATGATCCCCTTCTGGTGCAAGAAAGACCTGCGTTTTATGTTTTAGCCTGCGAAAAGACTTACAGTGGATAATCCGGTCTCTGTCTCTTTGAAACGGCGTGCGCAAATCATCGTCTTTTTCCGGATGCTTACGGCCTTTCGTCTGATCGGACAACGCCGCATATGGAGATAAAATCTGTCTTTCGATTCCTTGCGTTCTCTCCCGTACTGTCATTTTCAGATATGCACCGCCTTTCTAAAAAACATTCCTACATAAATATATACGCAAAAAAACGCAAAATTCCTGCAAAAAGAAAAAATCATTCGCAAAAATAAGCTTCTCCCTCTACTTTCACAAAAATCGTACCACTAGTTGCCTCTGTAAATTCAGTTCGAAATGGATGGAATCTCTCACTTTCAATATGGAACTGCAATTTGACTTCTGCTCCAAACTCACTCTTGTCAATCTTGCCGCCATATTGAGGAATCAATGCAGAAACTTTTCCGTATTGAGAATAGCTGCAAGAAAGAGATAAATTTTTACAAGGACACATGGTGACGATTCCGGCATCCTCCAAGGCAAGCGATGCTGCATGGGAATAGGCGCGCACCAATCCTCCCGTTCCCAGAAGGATTCCTCCAAAATATCTGGTCACAACGATCCCTGCGTTGACTACGCCGTTTTTAAGAAGTACATTCATCACTGGGACCCCTGCTGTTCCCTGCGGCTCTCCATCATCTGAACAGTGTTGAGCCCCATCTTTCAACACATAAGCTGAAACATTGTGTTTTGCGTCCCAATGGCGTTTACGGATGATCTGCAAAAAACCCTGCGCTTCCTTTTCCGTAGAAACCGGAAACGCATACCCAATAAACCGTGATTTCTTTTCAGTAAAATCCCGTTCTCCAGATTTCTGCAAAGTCCGATAGACTTCCATAAAAACCTTCTTCCTCTCCTATAAAAACAGGCGGCGCATTTCTGCACCGCCCGATTAAAACCAGTTTAATGATTATTTACCAATTCCATAACGCTTTTTGAACATATCAACACGACCGCTGGTATCCACCAGCTTCTGCTTGCCGGTGAAGAACGGGTGGCACTTGGAGCAAATTTCAACGCGGATATTTTCTTTTGTGGATCTGGTATGGATCACATTTCCGCATGCGCAGGTAATGGTTGTTTCTTTGTACTGGGGATGAATTCCTTCCTTCATGATTGTCACCTCTTTCTTCCAACTGCAAACTTAACATTAAGATTTTACCATAGCAATTTCAAAAAAGCAAGTACTTTTTTAGAAATTTCAACTGAGTGCACCAGACTGCTTCAGATAAGATACATATTCCTCCAGACACATTCCATAAGAACGCATCTTCATTGCCGATTCTTCTCCGACATAGCGATAATGAGTAAAGCTGCCGGACATTCCGGTATACTCCGTTTTAGACTCCGGGTACCTTCTGATAAATCCGTAAAAAATGCACTGATTATCGAGCCATTTGGCAGCTGCACTGTTTTCAAAATCTGAATCTCCGTCTACCTCGAACGACAATCCCAGAACGTCCTCACATGCGTTTCCGGGCGGAACGGTTTTTGCCGCCTCGGCTTCAGCACGAACCTGTGTATATCCGCCGCCAGAAATTAGAGAAGAGACCTTATCCTGATAAAGTTTCTCCTGATCCGCTGCATCCATATACCCACTCTTGAGCTGAATCGAATAGCCTGCTTTTTTAGCAGCCGCTAAAAACTGTTTTAAAGCATCCGCAATCTTTATGTTGACTGAAACACCGGAAACTGTTGTAAGCTGCGGCAGTTCCTCTTCTTTATCACGGGGAAATTTTGATGAAATGACTGTTAAAAGAGAAGGATCAAGCGGTTCTTTTGCAATCGCCTGCGAAGAAACCGTCTTCTGCTCCTCTTCTGTCCGAATTTCCTGTAAAGACCGATAGCATAAAAATGCGCCGGCTAAAACAACGATCAAAATCAAAATTAAAAGGACCCGACGGCTAATCATAATGGTCCGGTTTTCATTTTCCGCGAACTTTGTCCTGCTTCTGCGCAAAAATGTTCTTTTTGTGCCCATACGGTCTCTCCTCTCTATCTTTATTTTCTCTTGTTATTATTGTAGCCTGCAATTTCTTAAAAAGCAAACTTCAAAAAATGCACAAATAAACAAATGGAAAATTGATTGTTGATTTTTTCACAACTGCAGAGTAAAATGAATGTAATTTCAAAAATTTAGGATCGAGGTTTGCAGTATGAGAAAAACAAAGATCATCTGTACAGTCGGACCCGCCACAGATCAGGGCGACACCCTACGCCAGCTGATGCAGAACGGCATGGATGTTGCACGGCTGAATTTCTCCCATGGCACACATGAAGATCACAAGATGCGAGCCGATAAAATCAAGCAGCTTCGTGAGGAACTTGACCTTCCAGTTGCTCTGCTGCTAGATACCAAAGGTCCAGAAATACGAACGGGCACTTTCAAGGAAGAGCAGGTTACATTAAAAGAAGGCGCTCCCTTTACACTGACGACGAAACCCATCGTTGGTAATGAGACAATTTCTTATGTAACATTTTCACGTTTACCGAAAGAAGTTCATCCCAACAGCAGAATTTTAATTGATGATGGATTGATTGAGCTGAATGTGAATTCCTGCACTGAGACGGAAGTTCACTGTACCGTGATAAGCGGCGGCACACTTTCTTCTCAAAAGGGAATTAATATCCCGAATATTTCACTTTCTCTTCCCTTTATCAGTGAAAAAGATCAGTCTGATATCGCATTCGGTGTAAAAGAAGGGTTCGATATGATTGCTGCTTCCTTTACACGCAGTGCGGAAGATATTTTGAACTTACGGCGCGAATTAAAAAAGAATAACTGCCATAATATGCGTATTATTGCAAAAATTGAAAATATGGATGGGGTTCGAAATATTGACGAAATTCTGCGCGTCTCGGACGGAATCATGGTTGCGCGCGGTGATCTCGGCGTAGAAGTCCCTCTGGAAGAGATTCCGATTCTGCAGAAAAAGCTCATCAAAAAAGCAATGCAACAAGGAAAAACAGTGATCACCGCTACCCAAATGTTGGATTCTATGATCAGCCATCCTCGTCCCACACGCGCAGAGGCAACTGATGTCGCCAATGCTATTTATGATGGAACGAGCGCAATTATGCTTTCTGGAGAAACAGCCGCAGGAAAATTTCCAGTGGAAGCTCTTAAAACCATGGTCTGTATTGCCATACGCACCGAAGAAGATATCGATTATGCCGCTATCCTTAAAAAGCGTCCCATTTGTTCTTCTAAGTCGGACGTCACTTCGGCCATCTCCCATGCGACCTGTACCACTGCTCATGATTTAGGTGCAGCAGCAATTATCACGGTTTCCAAATCGGGTACCACCGCGCGCATGATTTCAAAATACCATCCCGCCTGCCCCATCATTACCGGCACTACAGACCCCGTCGTTCGTCGCCAACTAAATATCTCCTGGGGAGTTACCCCGATCATCATACAGGAACAGGACAATACCGACGCACTCTTTGACCATGCAATTAAGATGGCACAAAAAGCTGGTCTTGTAAAAGATGGTGATCTGACCGTAATCACCGCTGGTGTCCCTCTGGGAATCTCCGGCACTACAAATTTACTGAAGGTACAGTTGGTCGGCGATATTCTGGTTTCTGGAAAAACTGCCAATAAAGGATCTGCCTGCGGAAATCTCTGTGTGTGCTCTTCTCCGGAAGATGCTAAACAAAATTTTAAAGCCGGGGATATTTTAGTCGTTCACGAGACAGATAACCAATACCTTCCTTATATGAGAAAAGCTTATGCAATCGTCTCTGAAGCCTGGACTCAATTCGCACGCCGCGATCGTAGGGCTTGCGCTGGACACCCCCACGATCGTCGGCGCCAAAAATGCGACCAAGATCTTGCGCAGCGGAACAGTTGTGACAGTGGATGCCGACCGTGGAATTGTTTACTGCGGACAGAAAAAATTCGCTTAAATCTGCTTTGTTTGCTAAAAAGGGATACCGGAAATTTCCGGTATCCCTTTTTTCGCCCTAAATATATTATTTTGCTTCGTAGAAAGAACGAATTCCGCGATAGGTCATATAAATATCTAGTTTGGAAACCACTTCAAAAGGAGCATGCATTGACAAGACCGGAACCCCAACATCAACAACATCAACATTCAAGTTTGCAATGTACATTGCAACTGTTCCGCCGCCGCCAGCGTCAACTTTTCCAAGTTCGCCGGTCTGCCAGAGCACATCGTTTTTCTCGAAAATCGACCGGATCTCTGAGACAAGTTCTGCTGTTGCTTCACTGGTACCGCTCTTTCCGCGGCCACCGGTATATTTGCTCATTGCAACACCATTATTAAGAAAAGTGGAGTTGTTAAACTCATACATACTTGCATAGGTGGGATCATAAGCCGCCGTTACATCCGCCGACAGGCATTTTGATTTTGCCATTACATGACGCGGAACAAGGCCCTCTTTTTCAGCCAGGTCTGCAATAAAATCTCGCATAAATGCACTGTTGAGTCCAGTGTTTCCATCGCTGCCGATTTCTTCCCGATCAGCAAGAACGGTGATAATTGTACTCTCAGGCGTTTTTGCAGTCAATGCAGCCATCACCGCAGGATAAGCGCAGACGCGGTCATCATGGCCATAAGCACCGATCATGCTGCGATCAAATCCCAGGTCGCAGGGTTTAAACGCTGGTACAAATTCAATATCTGCACTGACAAAATCTTCTTCTGTAATTCCGTATTCCTGATTCAAAAGGCGCATCACATTCAGTTTAAAAATCTGATCTCCTTCATCATCGCGAATCGGACGGCTGCCAACAAGAATATTGAGGTTCTCTCCCTCAATGGCCTTCATCATTGGTTTATGCATCTGCTCATCTCCCAGATGCGGCAGCAAATCGGTCACGGTAAACATCGGATCACCCGACTTTTCGCCGAGGCAAATATCCACTTGAGAACCGTCTTTCCGGCAGATTCTGCCATGCATTGCCAAGGGAATGGTTGTCCATTGATACTTTTTAAGGCCCCCATAATAGTGCGTTTTAAAAAGTGCCAAATCATCTTTTTCATAAAGCGGATGGGGCTTTAGATCAAGACGCGGGGAATCAATATGAGATGCAGCAATTCTTACGCCATTTTTGCAGCCTTTTGTCCCAAAAACTGTCAAAATGACCGCTTTCCCACGGTTATTGAAATACACCTTGTCGCCGGCCTGATAACTCTTATCGGGGTCATAAGGAGTAAATCCTTCTTTCTCCGCCAGCGCAATCGTTGAAAGGACAGCTTCCCGTTCGGTTTTAGAAGCCCCTAAAAACTTCTTATAACCCTCACAGAATTTATCTGCCTTTTCAATTTGTTCATCTGTTACCGAAAAGAACCCGTTTTTACGATTAATGAGAAGCTTTTCGGCAAGTTTTTTTGTTTCGCCCTTATTTTCTTTCTTTGCCATACCTAATACCTCCGATCAAATTTATTTTTGGGAATTATATAGACTTTTATACTGCTGATAATTGCTCAGCACCCGCTGAACATATGTCTTGGTTTCTG
>DIQY01000016.1:0-2380 GCA_002424295.1 Ruminococcaceae bacterium UBA5450
GCAAAGTCTTTGTGCGTGAATCCCCTTGACGCGCATGGAATTTCTTCTTCCATATCCAAATAAGTCATGTCGCTCAAAAAGCAAGGCTGAATCACAGTAATTTCGTTACCAAATCCGTCCTTTGAGTAGTTGCAGTACCTTGTACTTTCCTGGCAGTTGTGTACAACGATACTATTTGCGACATAATTATGATATGGCTCTTCCATTGTAATATCATAGACTGGCTCAGCACCTAATTCTTGAATGGACACTATTTTGTCTTTGAATACTCCTATTGCTCCGTCATGATGCCATAAGTGGTGACAGTGCGGGCAAAGTTGCATCACATTCTCTGCGGAATTATCCGTTGGGTTTTTGTTTTTGTGATGGATTTCAATATTGCTTGTAGAACCGCACCATTCACATTGATTACGCTCTAAATGTCTAACGCTTTCTTGATATCCAGCTTGTTTAGTTACAAAGTTGCGGTCTTGAATGTAAGCTGGGTTATTTTTGCCAGTCATTTTTTTTGAAATGTTTTCTCGCTGCTCTTTCGTAAACATTCCCTTGTTCCCGTGTCCGGGATGCCTGTTTGGCCTATCAGACCAAGGCTTTTTTATTCCAAATTTTTTGAACGCCTTGTAAACATACGATTCACAGCATCCTATAAAATCAGCTGTTTCCTTCCTGGTATGATTTTCAGTTAAATAATAGTTACGCAACCAATCTTCATTTTCCAAGAGTTCCTTACCGTTTGAATATATATAATCTCCTGCCGATAGGTCTTTAAGCTCAGTGTACCCATTTGGAGTATAAATTCTATGGTCTGCTGTGCATTTAAGCGCTCTACCACTTTCTGTAATGACTTTTAAAATCGGTTTAATGCCCATATATGTAATTTTTTTGATATGGTTTGGGACAATAATATTTGTGGCTTCATCAACGCTTCTCGCCTTAATAAGTTGCAATCTTCCTTTACGCTTCACGTCAAACTGCCAATCAAATAACTCTTTAACCGTCCACGATTTTTGAGCCATTGAGCGAATTACAGTATCTCCAGAAACGCAAAATGCGGCGATTCTGTGTCTTACAAGCTCATGTGATACGCCCCGGTCGCAGACAAATCGGACAGTAATGGAAACGTGTTCCAAAACGCTTTCGTCGTGAAGCTCAATTATGCTCTTGACGAATGGAGCGGCACTCGTCTCGGTGATGCGATTTTCGGATTTATGTGAAACCCTCGCACACATTTCTATTTTTCGCAGAACCTTTTCTCCATCAATCTCGTCCAAAATTTCATACGAAGGTTTTATTACTTTCATTACATTTCTTCTTCCTCTCATAACTCCAGATGTATCCATAGGCTCTTTTGCGTTCGTTTCGGCATACTTTGCAAATACAGTCAAGACTTCCGCGGCCGATTTTTGATTTAACCGCCTTTATTGCCGCATGAGCAGATTGGTAGGCATGAATCAAGTTCCCATTTGCATCAAATTGAAATACCTTCTTGCTGTTTGCAACTCCTGTCCTTTGGTTTCTAGTCCCGTAGTTATTGTTATAACTTCGTGAGCACCACTCCAGATTACTGATACAGTTATCCTGTTTGTTCTCGTTTCTATGGTTTATTTCTGGAAGATGTTTTGGGTTTGGAATGAATGACATTGCAATAAGCCTATGAATGTTTGCTTGCTTAAGTTTCCCTAGCTTGGATAATGTGACTTGGCTATATCCATTTGGAGAAATATGCGTCTTTAATATTCTTTCTCGTTGTTCGTAACAAGCGCCTTTCCCGTTCTTCCTTATTCTTTTTAGGCTTTTGATTCTGCCAAAAGAAGATGCTTGATAAAATCCTTCATATCCCGGGATGTCTCTCCATATTTCGCTGGGAGGCTTTATAATTTTCATAGTTTTTTCCCTTCCAGATTACGGCCACCCAATTGCTCCCGAAGCGGTGAAAATATTGGCGAAAGATTCAATTCGCTGCTGATAGAATAAATAGGCTTGTCTGCTATCTTTGCCGCCGCATACTCCATGCAACAGCCTTTTGATTCCTGCCAACTGCCGCCCTGATAATCTGAACAAAGTAGCAACTCGTCACATCTGCTTAACATTTCAAGGCACATTTCCATCCCAACAATGTACGGAATTTCTGTGTAAAGGAACCCGGTTGCTTGCAGGGGAGACAGAAAAACTGTCTCCGGAAACTTTTTTACAAGCCGCTTTACCATCTGCTTTGCATCTTCGACGTTATTTTCGTCGCCACCATAAGGATGTGCCAGATAAACTGCTATCATGATTTTTCCCTCTTCTGCGCAAATGGTAAGTCAATCATTTCCGGCTTATGCTCGTGTGTCCAGATAGCGCAAAGCATATTCCAAAGAAATGCCCGGTCGTGCTTTTC
>DIQY01000016.1:2624-3133 GCA_002424295.1 Ruminococcaceae bacterium UBA5450
GGAATTCCCTTTTCCCAGTTACGTTCCGCATATTTGGCGGCTCCTGCCTCATAATGTTTTGCGACGTCAAGCATCCAGTCGGCATAATCATTATTGCCGCGAGAATTTGGAAAATCGTCCATGAAGCGGACGGCTGCGCGATAAAGACAATTATCGTCGCCCCCGCGAATGTAATCGTTTATTTGAAATAAAACTTCATCGTACTCAACCGGATTGCCTAATGTAAACATCTTTGCCAGCACGTCGAGGGGGAGAAGGTCGCAGCGGCCTTTCCCTTCTGCAATGTCTCGAACTGCGCCAGTGTCGAATGACCGGCGCGATCCGCTGTCTTTTACGGTTTCTGTCATATGCTTTTTCTCCCATTCTTCAAATTTCATTTTAAAGTTCCTCCGTCACTCGCATTTTTCAACTAATTTCAAAGCCTTACAGGCACTTTCTATCCGCAGGAGTATAGTTTTAAGCTCCCCTATAGATACCGGCCTTGAAGCCTTTGAAATTTCATCCTTTTC
>DIQY01000008.1:0-2160 GCA_002424295.1 Ruminococcaceae bacterium UBA5450
GGGCGGTGCTACATTTGATGCCTGTCTTCGTTTCTTGGACGAAGATCCATGGGATCGCTTGCGCACTATCCGTAAAATGTGCCCGAATACAAAGCTTCAGATGCTTTTCCGTGGTCAAAATATGCTCGGCTATCGTCATTACGCTGATGATGTTTTGGAGTATTTTGTTCAGCGCTCTGTTGCAAACGGTATTGATATCATTCGTATTTTTGATGCACTCAATGATATTAAGAACTTGAAGGTTGCTATTAAGGCGGCAAAAAAAGAGGGCGCACATGCTCAGGTAGCAATTTCTTATACCACCGGCCCTGTGTTCACAACGGATTATTATGTTGAATATGCAAAGAGAATTGCTGATGCCGGTGCAGATTCTATCTGTATTAAAGATATGGCAGCCTTGCTGACTCCTTATGCAACTTCGGAACTAGTGACCGCCTTGAAAAAAGCGGTTGATCTTCCGATTCAGATTCATACGCATTATACTTCAGGTTTGGCTTCCATGTGCTTGCTTAAAGGAATCGAAGCAGGAGCCGATTTGATCGATACTGCAATGTCTCCGTTGGCATTGGGAACTTCACTTGCACCGACAGAGTCCATGGTTGCAGCTCTGCAGGGAACTCCTTATGATACCGGCCTGGATCTAAAATTGCTCAATGAGATTCGTGAGTACTTTATGGGTCTGCGCAAAAAATACTTTGAAAGCGGCCTTCTTGATCAGTCCATGCTCGCTACGAACACCAAAGCGCTTGTTTATCAGGTACCGGGCGGTATGCTTTCCA
The DNA here is from genome assembly GCA_002424295.1 of Ruminococcaceae bacterium UBA5450. Classification (GTDB taxonomy): domain Bacteria; phylum Bacillota; class Clostridia; order Oscillospirales; family Acutalibacteraceae; genus Caproicibacterium. The sequence goes on from DIQY01000008.1 coordinate 780, forward strand.
ACCTGCTCTCTCAGCTGAAGCAGGCAGGCAAAGAGGACCGCATGGACGAAGTGCTGCAGGAAGTTCCGCGTGTTAGAAAAGATGCCGGATACCCGCCGCTCGTTACGCCGACTTCTCAGATCGTAGGAGCACAAGCTGTCTTTAATGTGATTACCGGACAGCGTTATAAAATGTGCACAAAAGAATTTAAAGATTTGATTGCAGGAAAATATGGTGCTACACCAGTTCCGATTGACGATGATTTTGCAAAATCCATTATTGGCAATCGGGAGAGAATTACCTGCCGTCCAGCAGATCTTTTAAAACCGGAACTCGAAACACTCCGAAAAGAGTGTGCACAGTGGATGGAGCAGGAAGAAGATGTTCTTTCCTATGCGCAGTTCCCACAGGTTGCAAAAGAATTTTTCCAGAGACGTGCAGAAAAGAAATATGGTATTAATGCTGCACATGCTAACCCTGCACAGCAGATTCACCCGGTCTAAGATGAATTTTTTAAATCCAGTTCCAGCTATTGGGGCTGGATTTTTTATTTAGTTGACAATACTGCCTGATTTCTGGTAAAATAATATGAAAATCATTTCTCTTAAAAAACAGCATAGGGATGGTCATTTTGCTAAAAAGTATGACAGGCTTCGGTAGAATGGAAGCCGTAAAAAACGGAAGAGAAATTTCAGTAGAGATCAAGTCGGTTAATCACCGCTATTTTGAGTTTTCCTCTCGTATCAGCCGTGGATATGATTTTTTGGAAAGTAAACTAAAAACATATCTTCAGCAAGAACTTTTTCGAGGAAAGGTAGAGGCCTTTGTTTCTATTGAGACTCTGCAGGATACCGCGGCACAAGTACATGTTAATTATCCGCTTGCGGAAAGCTATTTAAAGTCTCTAAGAGACCTGCGTGACCGCTATGATCTGCGGGACGATATTTCTGCGATGGCAGTATCGCGTTATCCGGATATCTTAACGGTTGAACATGAGCCGGAAGATGAAGAAGCACTCTGGAATGATGTTAAAGGAGTTGCAGAAGGTGCCCTTGGGGCTTTGCTTGCTATGCGGGAAGCAGAGGGCGTTAATCTTAAAAAAGATGTTCTTTCTCGCGCAGAGTGTATTTTACAGATGGTTCAGAAAGTTGAAGAGCGTTCTCCTCAAACAGTGGCGGAATACAATGAAAAATTGATTGCCAGACTGCATGAAATATTGGGGGATACGACTGTTGATGAGGAACGCCTTTTGACGGAAGCTGCTATTTTTGCAGATAAAGTGGCCGTAGCGGAAGAAACAGTCCGGCTGCGCAGCCATTTTGATCAGTTTAAAAAGCTTTTAGACTCAGAAGGACCTATTGGCCGAAAGCTGGATTTTCTGGTGCAGGAGATGAACCGCGAG
>DIQY01000008.1:2335-20033 GCA_002424295.1 Ruminococcaceae bacterium UBA5450
GGAAATGAACCGGGAAGCAAATACGATCGGTTCCAAAGCGTGTGATACACAAATTGCTTACCTTGTAGTGGATATTAAAGCTGAAATTGAAAAAATTCGGGAACAGATTCAGAACATCGAATAGAAAAGGTGAAAAAGAAGCAAGATGAAATTAATTAATATTGGATACGGGAATCTTGTTGCGGAAGATCGCATTGTAGCGGTTGTCAGTCCGGAATCTGCACCAATCAAGCGAATTATTGCCGATGCCAAAGAGAGGCATACTTTAATTGATGCGACATATGGCAGACGTACCAAAGCGGTTATTATCACAGATAGCGAACATGTAATTCTCTGTGCGCTTGTTCCCGAAAAGGTTGCAAAGCGCGGCGGGGAAGACCACCAAGAAGAACCAGCTGAAGAAGAGGAGTTGAGCCATAGTGAATCATAGAGGTTTGCTAATTATTTTTTCCGGCCCTTCTGGTAGTGGAAAAGGGACAGTCTTGAAACGTTATTTTGAAAAATATCCAAATGCTCAGTTGTCTATTTCCGCCACGACCAGAGATCCGCGTCCCGGAGAAGAAGATGGAGTTTCCTATTATTTTGTCAGCCAGGAGAAATTTCAATCGATGCAAGAAAATGATGAGCTTTTGGAAAGTGCAAAATATTGTGATCATTGCTATGGAACTCCTAAAAAGCCCATCCAAAATTGGCTCAATGAGGGCAAAGACGTATTCTTGGAAATTGAGGTACAAGGGGGAGCTCAGATTCAGAAAAAAGTTCCCCAAAGTGTTGGAATCTTTAATCTGCCCCCTTCCTTAAAAGTTCTGGAATTCAGGCTTCGCGGACGAGGAACAGAGACAGAAGAAGTTTTGCAGAAACGTCTTGCAGCTGCAAAACAAGAAATTTCACAGGCTGTTCATTATGACTATCTCTTGATCAATGATGATATTGAACAAGCAGTAGAAGAGCTTGCCCAGATTATCCGTGCTGAAAAAATGAGATCAAGTCGAAATCAGGATTTAATTGAAAGGATGCTGGAAAACTATGATTAAACCAATCGCTGATAAATTGACCAAAAAAGGACAAAGTCGTTATTCCCTTTGCGTAGGAGTTGCAAAACGTGCCAGAGAAATTATTGCAGAAGCTGAAAATAATCCAGAGGAGATTTTAGTTGAGAAGCCGGTAGAAGTGGCTGTACGCGAGTTGCAAGAACATAAATATGAAATTGTTCCAGGCAAAGAAAGCAATGCCTCCGCCAAAGAAGGAGCAGAGACAAAAGTCGAGTCAGAAAACGATCCAGAACAAAAATGATTTTTTGAAACAGGAGCAACAAATGTATCTTGCAAAGGTTGCTGTTGAAAAAACAGTCTATCATTTTGATCAGCCTTTTGATTATTTGATCCCGGATTTTCTTTTGCCAACAGCAAAACCGGGATGCCGCGTATTGGTTCCGTTTGGGACTGCGAGCGCAAAGCGGCAGGGAATGATTCTTGCGACTGAAGAAAGCAAAGAGAAACCTTCCATAAAGATAAAATCATTGGAAGCGGTGCTGGATTCGGCACCGCTTCTTTCAAATGAAGGGCTGCTCCTAATTTCTTGGATAAAGGAACAATATTTTTGCACTTTATATGAAGCTGCAAGACTTCTATTTCCGATTGGATTTCAATATCATATCAAACGCTTTTTCTCTCTTACCAAAGGGATTCCAAAAGAATCACTTTCTTCCTATTCGCAGCAGGAGCAGGATGTCATCGGGCTTTTGCAGCAGATTGGAAAGCCGGTTGAGGAGAAAGAACTTTTTGCAGCGCTGAAAGAAACAAAAAATGCAGAATCTATTCTGAAAGAACTTTTTTCAAAAGGAGTTTTAGAATATAAAACGGATTCCGTGCAAAAAATCAGCGATGCAACACAGCGAATGATTCGATTAAAAGATCCAGAAAATGAGGAATTCCCTTTTCGCTTGACCGCTCGTCAAAAAGAAGTCGTCCAAGTGTTGCGAGATGCAGGAGCAGCATCTGTAAAAGAAATCTGTTATTATACCGGCGTTACACCTGCGGTTCCTGATAATCTTGTAAAAAGGGGAATTTGTGAGTTCTTTGAAAATCCTGTTTATCGAAATCCTTATGAATCTGCCGATCAAGAAATGGAAGATCGTGAGCTTGTTTTATCTACGGAGCAGGAAACAGCATATCAGCATTTAAAATCCTTGTATGATTCTTCCAAAACGGAAAGTTCGCTTTTGTATGGAATTACAGGAAGCGGAAAGACTAGTATCTTTCTAAAATTGATCGACCGTGTACAGCAGGATGGAAAAGGCGTTATTTTGATGGTTCCTGAAATTTCTTTAACCTCACAAATGATTGAAATTTTTCATCGCCGATATGGTTCTCAGGTTGCGGTATTTCATAGCGGACTCTCTATGGGGGAACGCATGGATGAATGGAAAAGAGTACGGGACGGAAAAGCTTCTATCGTGATTGGAACTCGTTCTGCCGTATTTGCGCCGCTTTCAAAAATCGGGTTGATTATTTTAGATGAAGAGCAGGAAGATACTTATCAATCCGAGCAGTCTCCGCGCTATCATGCGCGCGATATTGCTCATTTTCGCTGTGCTTACCATCATGCACTATTATTACTTGCTTCTGCTACGCCTAGGGTCGAGACCTATTATGCTGCGCAGAAGAAACGAATTGGATTTGATGTGCTTTCGAAGCGCTTTGGAGCTGCGATTCTTCCGCAGGTGGAAATCTGCGATATGAATCGGGAATTTGAATCCGGAAATACCACAATTCTTAGCAGCTCCCTTTTAGAGGCGTTAAGGCAAGCTTTTTTGAAAGGGCAGCAAGCAATTTTGCTTTTGAATCGCCGGGGGTATAATACATTTGCTTCCTGTAGAGCTTGTGGGCATGTTATTACTTGCCCGCACTGCAGCATTTCATTAACCTATCATCGTGCTAATGGCCGCTTAATGTGTCACTATTGCGGATATTCCGTTCCGTTTACAAAAGAGTGTCCATCTTGCCATGAAGAAAAAGTCCATTTTGGAGGGTCTGGGACACAAAAAGCAGAGGAACAACTGCAAAATTTATTGCCTGAAGCGAAAATTTTGCGCTTAGATACCGATGCGACAATGAGCAAAAATGCTTATGAAATAAAGTTGAATCAATTTCGAAAACACGAATATGATTTGATTGTAGGGACTCAAATGGTAGCAAAAGGACTTGATTTTGAAAATGTGACTGTCGTGGGCGTCCTTTCTGCCGATCAGGCACTCTACTGTGATGACTTTCGCAGCTATGAACATGCGTTTGATTTGTTGACACAGGTAGTCGGAAGAGCAGGCCGCGGAAATCTGCGCGGCAAAGCGTTTATACAAACTTATACTCCAGAGAATCCTGTTTTAGATCTTGCCAAAAGACAAGATTACCCTGCTTTTTATCAATCCGAAATTGCAATTCGAAAGGCGATGCTTTATCCACCTTTTGCGGATATTTGTGTGATTGGATTTATTGGGAAAAATGAGCAAGCAGTTAAAAAATGCAGTGTTTCTTTTTTAGAAAAATTACAGGCAATCGCCCTCAGTGAATATTCGGAACTTCCACTGCGCGTTTTGAGCCCTTCACCAGCTTCTATCCCACGGGTAAGTGATAAATACCGGGATAAACTAATGATAAAATGTCGTAATAGTAAACGTTTTCGCGAAATGATTTCAAGACTTTTAATCTTATTTGGAAAAAATCATGAGTTTCGCGGGATCACGGCTTTTGCACAGATCAATCCATGTTATGTGTTATAATAGATTTTAGGAGGTCTTTATCATGGCAATCAGAAACATTTTAAAAGAAGGAGAACCCACTTTAAAGGCACATTGCCGCACAGTTGAGCAATTTAATGAACGAATTCATGTCCTATTAGACGATATGTATGAGACGATGATCAAAGCAGATGGGGTCGGGTTGGCGGCACCTCAGGTGGGGATACGCCGTCGTATTGTAGTGATTGATGTCGGGGACGGAAAAATCGAAATGATTAATCCGGTTTTTACGCTTCAAGAAGGGGAGCAGGAGACGATAGAAGGCTGTCTTTCTTTTCCGGGACAGTATGCGCTGACAAAACGTCCTAAACATGTAAAAGTGCATGCACAGGATCGTACTGGAAAACCTTTTGATTTGGAAGCATCAGATTTTTTGGCCACTGCTTGTTGCCATGAGATTGATCATCTCGATGGAATTCTTTTTCAAAGTCACGCAATTCGTATGTTGACTTCAGAAGAATTAGAGAAAATGAGATAATTTTGTTCTGATGGACATAAACTAAGGATAATGGATGTGGTACAATGCGGATTTTATTCATGGGAACGCCTGATTTTGCAAAGACTTGTCTGCAAAAGCTGCTAAATTCAAAACATGAGATTTGTGCTGTTTATACGCAGCCGGATAAGCCGGTCGGAAGAAAACAGAAATTGACACCGCCTCCGGTTAAAGTTTTGGCGCAGGAGGCGGAAATTTCAGTTTTACAGCCGCCAACCCTGAAAACTGAAGAAGCCGCCGAACTGGTTCACAGTTTTCATCCGGATATTGCAGTTGTAGTGGCTTATGGAAAAATTCTTCCGAAGAAGATCTTGGAGATTCCGCCGCAGGGCTGCATCAATGTTCATGCGTCTTTGCTGCCGAAATATCGCGGGGCGGCACCAATTCAATGGTCTGTCCTAAATGGAGATAAGGTTACCGGTGTTACCACAATGTTTATGTCAGAGGGGATTGATACAGGTGACATGCTCCTCAAAACCGAAACATCTATTGGTGAAAATGAAACTTCTGGAGAACTGGAAAATCGATTGGCAGAACTGGGAGCAGAACTTCTGCTCCAAACGATTGAAGAGTTGCCTAATATTATTCCTCAACCGCAGGGAGAGATGACAACTGCTTATGCTTCTATGCTGGACAAGACTATGAGTCCGATTGATTGGAATAAAGATGCACTCCAAATCCATCACCAAATATGTGGGTTAAATCCATGGCCAACAGCCTCCACTGTTTTCGAAGGAATTCCTTTAAAAATCTGGAAAAGCAAAATGATCGAAAAGCAAAATGGGAAGCCAGGTCAGATATTGAAAGATTTTGTAGTCTGTTGCGGAAACGGAACTGCAATTCAGCTGTTAGAAGTACAGGCAGCCGGGAAGAAGCGAATGAATGCTTCTGACTTTTTGCGGGGGCACCCAATTCGTACCGGGACTGCTTTACCTTTTTAGGAGGCACTTATGGGATTCTATTATTATAATTATCAGACTATGCTTTATCTTCTTCCGGCAATTCTGCTGACTTTGTATGCACAGGTCAAATTAAATTCCACTTTTCGTAAATATTCGCAGATCCCAACTTCGAAAGGACTCACAGGGGCTCAGGCGGCAGAAGAAGTTGCTCGGCTTGGAGGAGCTAATATTGTGGTTCGCCAGATTGGCGGAAATTTGACAGATAATTTTGATCCTCGAAATAACACGATCAGTTTATCACAGGGAGTTTATGGCAATACTTCTATTGCGGCGGTCGGTGTTGCAGCGCATGAGGCAGGACACAGCATTCAGAACGCACAGGGATATCTGCCCAATAAAATTAGGTCAGCGCTTGTTCCGGTTACACAGGTTGGTTCCAGGGCATCAATTCCCTTGATCATTATTGGATTGATTTTACCGGTTCAATATAGCTTTATCGTTGATATTGGAATCGTACTTTTTGGATTAGTTGTCCTGTTTCAGCTTGTAACATTGCCGGTAGAATTAAATGCGAGCCGTCGGGCACTAAAAGTATTGGATGAAGGCGGAATTTTAGATGGGCCTGAACTGATCGGCGCGCAAAAAGTGTTATGGGCTGCAGCACTAACTTATTTAGCGGCCAGTTTTACTGCATTGATGCAGCTTTTACGCCTTTTGGCAATTTCGGGAAGTAGACGAGGGAATAACAGATGACAGCAAGAAGTACAGCGCTTCAGGCACTTTTACAGGTGGAAGTGAATGAAGGGTATTCTAATTTAGTATTAAATAAAGTCTTAAAAGAGGCAACCATGGAGCCACGTGAAAGCGCATTGGCTTCTGCACTTTTTTATGGGGTATTGGAGCGAAAGCTAACTTTAGACTATATTATTTCGCAGATTTCTAAAATTGAAATTGCAAAAATGGAGATTCCGGTTTTGCTGATTTTGGAAATGGCGGTTTATCAAATCTTGTTTCTAGATAAAATCCCAGAATCCGCGGCAGTGAATGAAGCAGTCATTCTTGCAAAAACGACGGGGGAAGAAAGAGCTTCTGGTTTTATTAATGGTGTCTTGCGAAATTTCTTGAGAAAAAAAGAAACAATTCTCAATACGCAGCCCAAAGGGGATCGCATTTTTTCGCTCAGCATTCGATATTCCTGCCCGCAGTGGCTGATTCGTATGTGGGAAAAATCCTATGGCCAAAAAATAACCGAAGACCTTTTAAAAACATTGCAAACCAGGCCGCCTATTTTTGCTCGGGTCAATACAACGCTGATTAGCCCGAAAGAATTGTGTGAAAATCTCGAGAAAGAGGGAATCGAAGCAGAAATCTTTCCTTTTCTGGAAGGGACAATTTTGCTGAAAAATACCGGTTCGCTCGAAGCCAGTCCATCTTTTCAAAAAGGGTTGTTTCATATTCAAGATCTTTCTAGTCAGCTTTGCTGTGAAATGGTTGGTCCAAAAGCAGGAGAACGAATTTTGGATGTCTGTGCGGCGCCCGGCGGAAAAAGCTTTACGATGGCAGAGAAAATGGAAGATCAAGGAAATTTGGAAGCGCATGATTTATATAAAGGGAGAGTCCGTTTGATTGCTTCCGGTGCTTTTCGACTTCATCTTTCCTGTATATCGGCCTCTGTAAGAGATGCAGAAAAATCTGAAGGTGTTTTACCTTCAGCAGACCGTGTATTATGTGATGTCCCTTGTTCTGGACTCGGAATTTTGCGCAGAAAGCCTGAGATTCGCTATAAAAGCGCCAAAACTCTTGACAGTTTGCCCAGCTTGCAGTACCGTATATTATGTAATAATGCAGGCTTTGTTCAGTATAAAGGGAAAATGATTTATTCTACCTGTACTTTAAATCCAAAAGAAAATCATGCGGTAGCTGAACGCTTTTTACAAGCTCATCCGGATTTTTCTCCGGTATCTCTCAACTTACCGCAAGGCTTTTCCCATTTTATTGATGAACCGGAAAATGAATGGACGATTTTTCCACAAATGCATAATTCGGACGGATTTTTTATTTCAGCCTTTATCCGTCAGCGGGAGTAAAAGGAATTGGAACTGATTGATATAAAATCCATGACAATATCGGAGCTTGAAATGTATTTGGCTAAGATTAAAGAGCCAAAATTTCGTGCGAAACAGATATTTTTATGGTTGCAAAAAGGGGTTACCTCTTTTTCAGAGATGACGAATCTTAGTAAATCTCTAAGAGAAACTTTGCAGAAAAATTGCTACATAGCAGATGCTGTGATCCAGAAATGCTATTGTTCCAAACTTGACAGTACAAAAAAATATTTATTTCGCCTGCATGACGGGGAATTCATTGAGTCTGTATTGATGGATTATCATTATGGAAGAACAATCTGTATTTCAACACAGGTTGGCTGCAGAATGGGATGTACATTTTGTGCTACCGGTCAGAGCGGATTTTCTAGAAATTTGACCCCCAGCGAAATGCTTTCACAAATACAGACCGCAGAGCGGGACGGACAAAAACGCATTTCAAATGTTGTTTTGATGGGAATGGGGGAGCCTCTTGATAATTATGAAAATGTTCTTCGTTTTCTAGAGTTGATTTCCACCCCGGATGGGATTAATATTGGAATGAGGCATATTTCTCTCTCTACTTGTGGGATCGTCGATAAAATTTATGATCTTGCAGAGAAGAAATATCAATTAACACTTTCTATTTCTCTTCATGCGCCAAATGATGCCATTCGTTCTCAGACAATGCCGATCAATCAGCGCTGGCACATTGAAGATTTACTCAAAGCCTGTCGCTATTACAGCGAAACGACCGGCCGCAGAATTTCCTATGAATATGCAATGATCAGCGGCCTAAACGATAGTGATGATTGTGCTCGGGAATTAGGGAAACGGCTGCGGGGCACTTTGTGCCATGTCAATTTGATTCCGGTCAATACTGTTTCCGGGACAAGCTATCGAAAAAGCCTGATAGACAGGCAGCAGGTTTTTATAAAGATCCTTGCCAAAGCAGGAATCACAGCTACAGTCCGGCGGACTTTGGGCGCTGATATCAATGCCTCCTGTGGACAGTTGCGCCGCAGGTACCAAAGTGAGGTTGAATTATGATTAGAGTGTGCGGAAGAACAGATATCGGAAAAGTGAGGAGCAGTAATCAGGATGATTGCCGCTTTGGACTCACTTCGGACGGAAATCTGGCGTGGTCTGTTGTCTGTGATGGCATGGGCGGCGCAAATGGTGGAAATGTTGCAAGTAGTATGGCTGTTGAGTCTATTTCCGAGCAATATCTTCACTATTTTGAAGAAACTCAGAAGTTTACAGATAACGGATTGCGGGATCTAATGACTTCTGCAGCGTATAATGCCAATACAGCAATTTATGAACATGCAGCAGAAGATACGCAGCTTTCAGGAATGGGAACAACGTTGGTAACTGCAATCGTTTATGATGGAATGGCACATATTACTCATGCAGGGGACAGTCGTGCATACCTGCTGGATTCAGACGGAATCCAGCAGATCACAACGGACCACTCAATGGTTCAGGAAATGGTGGATAGCGGAGATTTGACCTTACAGCAAGCAAAAAACCATCCGCAGCGGAATATCATCACACGGGCACTCGGTGTTGAAGATCAGATACAAACAGATTATTGCGAAATAACATTGCCTCAAGATTGGTATCTTTTAATACTCTGTACAGACGGGTTTTCAAATTGTGTGGAACCAGAGACCCTTATGGATTTTGCAAAGAAGTTTCAGGGGCAAGATTTAGCGGATCAATTAATTGAAGAAGCAAACAAAAATGGCGGCGGGGATAATATTACCGTTTCTATTATCGAAAACTAAGGTTCAAAGAAAGGAGGATTTTTTAGAATGGATAAATATGCCGGCAAACGATTGGACGGCCGCTATGAGATTCAGGAATTGGTTGGCGCTGGTGGAATGGCACTGGTGTATCGTGCTTACGACACTTTGGATCAGCGCACAGTTGCAATCAAAATTCTGAAAGATGAGTTTTTGGACAATGCGGAATTTATCCGCCGCTTTAAAAACGAAAGCAAGGCAATTGCGCTGCTTTCTCATCCAAATATTATTAAAGTCTATGATGTGAGCTTTGGAGATCAGATTCAGTATATCGTGGAAGAATATATTGATGGAATTACCCTTCGGGAATATTTGGACCGTCAAACTGTTATAGATTTGAATAAAGTGCTGTATTTTACCACGCAGATCTTACGTGCGCTGCAGCATGCCCATCAGAAAGGAATTGTACATCGGGATATTAAACCGCAGAATATTATGGTTTTGCCTGATGATACGATTAAAGTGACTGATTTCGGAATTGCTCGTTTTGCCCGCAGTGAGACAAGGACAATGACGGACAAGGCAATTGGTTCTGTTCACTATATTGCACCGGAACAAGCAAGAGGGGATCTTACTGACGAAAAGGCGGATATCTATTCCGTCGGCGTCATGCTCTATGAAATGATTACCGGACAGTTGCCTTTCGAAGCGGAAAATGCAGTTTCGGTTGCAATTATGCAGCTTCAGGCAGAGCCACAGCCCCCAATGGAGATTAACCCGGATATTCCCCTTGGATTGCAGCAGATCACCTTACACGCGATGCAGAAAGATCCTGCTCAGCGTTATCAGACTGCAACAGAGATGCTGTTGGATCTTAAAGAACTGCGCCAAAATCCGGACGCGGTCTTTGAATATAAATATATTCAAAGAAATGATGATTACGCAACGCCTAATTCTTTGAAGGATACTGCTTCTGTTACTTCTTATGACGATGGATATAATTATGTAGAGCATCCGGAACAAAATAATGCCAAAGCTAAGAAACGGAAAAAAACGCCTTTTATTATCGGCGGGATTGCTTTGGGAGTTGTTATTTTGGCAGTAATTCTGATGGTTGCTGGTGTTTTTAAGAGTTGCGGAACTCCTTCAGAAGTAAAACTTCCGAACTTTGTTGGTCAAAAATATGACGACGTAATCAAAGCATATAATGGGCAGTTTAACTTTGTGGAAGATACCAAAACAGATTCTACAAAAGAAACAGGTACTATCGTAAGCCAGAGTCCAAATGCTGATATGACCGTCAAAAAGGGTTCAGATGTGCATTTGACTGTAATTGTAGCGGCAGATACTGTACCAGTTCCAGACGTAACAGGGAAAACGGTAGCCGATGCAAAACAGGCACTGATTTCGGCGGGGCTTCAGGTTGGCACAGTTACTGCCAAAGATGGTAAAGAAACAGCCAATACGATTTTGGAAACAAGTCCTGCAGCAGGAACTTCTGTAGATAAAGGCAGTAAAGTGAATCTGGTCTATAGCACAGGGAAAAAAGAAACAAAGATTTCAGTGACCGTCTCTTTGCCCAGTGTTAGCAGTAATCTTAATCTATCCTATTATCTGGATGGAGTTTTACAGGGACAGGTAACCGTTAATCCTGCATATAATTCGACTTGGACACAGTCTTTTTCGGGAGAAAGCGGAACGAAGATTTTGACGGTTTCTTTGGGCGGAAATATTTATCGTAAGATCAGTCTCGATTTTGATAGCGGAAACTTTAGTACGCTTGCAGAATATCCCTATACAGAGCCTCAAACATCACAACCAACCAGTAAAGAACCGTCCAGCAGTTCTTCAGGAAATTCCTCCTCAAATTCCAGCCATTCTTCTAATAATCCATCCAGTAATTCCTCTACTTCTTCGCATTAAAGCTGAAAAATGATGAGAGAAATAAAAGGAATTATAGAAAAGGGAATCGGCGGATTTTATTATGTCAGAATACAAAGTGGAGATCTCGTCGAATGTAAAGCACGCGGCCTTTTCCGAAAAGAAGGAATTAGTCCACTCGCGGGGGACAGTGTGGTTTTGCTGGAAGGCGAAGGGCAGAGCTATACGATCCATGAAATTTTGCCACGTAAAAACAAATTGATTCGTCCGCCAATTGCAAATTTGGATCAGTTAATGATTGTCGTTTCTGTTTGTGACCCCAATCCTAATATGTTGGTGATTGACAAATTAATTGCAGCTGCAGAGACACAAAAAATTCAGCCGATTTTAATTTTTACGAAATCAGATCTTCAAAGTGCCAAAAGTTTGACCGATGTTTATTCTAATGTCGGAATCCCTTATTTTGAGATCTCTTCTTCTAAAAAAATTGGGCTTGAGCCTATAAAACCCCTTCTGAAAGGAAAATTGACAGCATTAACGGGAAATACAGGAGTTGGAAAAAGCTCGTTGCTGAATCAACTTCTGCCGGGAGAAAATCTAGAGACAGGAGAAATTAGCCGAAAATTAGGACGAGGCCGCCATACGACTAGACAAGTTGAGTTGCTACCTGTTCCGGGTGGCGGATATGTTGCGGATACTCCCGGCTTTTCTTCCATTCAGCTGGAACGATATGTTCCGGTAAAAAAAGAAGAGCTTCAATACTGTTTCAGGGAATTTATCCCCTATATTGATCAATGCCAATTTCAAGGCTGCTCGCATGTTTGTGAAAAAGGATGTGCGGTTTTAAAGGCAATGAAAGATGGGAAAATTTCAGAATCACGTCATCAGAGTTATTGTGAGATGTACGAACAGATTAAGGAAATAAAGGACTGGGAACGAAAATGAAACAATGTTTGATTATCGGTTCTGCACCGATGGAAGACCTGTCGGTTTTTTCAAAGTATGATCCTAAAAACAGCTTTATTATTTGTGCGGATGGGGGTTTGGATACTGCTAAAGCAGCCAAACTTTCGCCCAATCTTGTCATTGGGGATTTTGATTCGGCAAAATGTGAACCTCCAGCAAATGCAGAAGTGATTCGTCTGCAAAAAGAAAAAGACGATACCGATATGATGTGTGCGGTAAAAGAAGGAATTCGCAGAGGATTTCAGTCACTTGTCCTTTTTGGGGCTACCGGGGGCAGAGAAGATCACACCTATGCGAATTACTGTGCTTTGGAATATATTTCTTCTCAGGGACGTCAGGGAGAAATTGTAATGGATCATACACACATCTTTATTATGACCCGTGGGCGTATGCTGCTTCGCCAAATGAAGGGCTCCACCGTTTCTGTTTTTCCGTTTGGGACCGGAATGTGTTCCGTTACTTATCGGGGAATGAAATATCGGCTAGAAGAGGGAGTCCTGATTTCTAATGATCCGCGCGGCACCAGCAATTTATTGATTAATGATGATGCCTCCATCACCCTTCACAGTGGCCACGCGATTATATTTGTTCTAGATCACGTTTAAAAAGCTGCACCTTTTTTTCCTTTGCCGTATATACTGGAGTAACAAACCAGTAAGGGCGGTGAGACAATGCGCAGACCACGCTGTTTTCAAGACGGAAAATGTGCCTGCTATGCAGTTGCATTCGGATTAGGCATGACACTTGCCTGCTGTTTTCCGTCTGGATTCACCTTGTTTGTTATGTCAATTATTATTGTTTGTCTCGGCGCTGCATTGATTCATCGCTGAAAATTACGGGAGGGATTATCTTGAAAATTGTTGTTGTCCACAGTTCAAAGTTTTTGGCGTTTCTCCTTAGGCATCTGTTTCATATCGACAAAGAGCCCGTACATTCTTGAATTTTAAAGAAAAATGATTGTATCAAATAAAAAAGACTCCTTAAAAAAGGAGTCTTTTTTTTATTTGATATTAGATTTTGTGGACAGAGGATTCATATTTTGCAGGTTATTTGAATATGAATGACACAGAATTACAAAAAGGAGAGATCGAACATGCTGAACCGTGAGGTACTCACCGCAAGTGAAGCGGTTTATAACGGCTGTCAGGAACAGCCAGTGGATGTAGACGTCAGCCTTCCCGATTATTGTCCGGATATTCAGAAGATTTTGAAATGTCAGGTATGCCCGGCTATTTCATCCTGCAGTGCCTCCGGGGATCATCTGGAAGTGGAAGGAACTTACACTGTACGTGTCTTTTATCTGGATTCGGGTGGAATGGTTGTCCGCAGCTATGAGATGGAGGATTCTTTTCTATCAACCATTTCTTTAAAGCGTACAGTAGAAAATCCAAGAATTTATGCGTATCTCAAGATGGAATACGTTAACTGTCGGGCTACAAGTCCACGTCGATTGGACATCCATGGAGCTTTTTCCATCTGCGCTCGTGTTTATGGAGCTTGCAATGTAGAAGCTGTTTCCTCTGTGAATGAAGAGAGTGTAGAAGAACTTCCCCAGAATCTGCAGTATACCACCGGCTCCGGCTGCTTTAGGCAGCCATTTACCTTGGAAGATAATCTGGAACTGCCGCAGGGAAAACTGCCTGCAGATCGGATTCTTCGTACTCAAGCGGTGTGTTTCTGCAAAGAAAAAACACCGATGGCAGATGGGCTGCAAATCAGTGGAGAAGTTCGCCTGAAAATTCTTTATGCTTCTGCAGAAGAGAGCATGCCGCCCGAAACGATGGAATATACCATGCCGTTTGATCAGGAGATTGCCTGTGATTCCATGACAGAGGATAGCCTCTATTCTCTGGAAGTTTCAGTTTCCTCTGTTACTGTTCAAGTTCATACGGATTATTCGGGCGAACTTACTACTTTCGAAACGCATATTCGCTTAACCGCATCTGTTACTTGCTATGAAGAGCAGCAAAAGTCAATTTTACAGGATGCTTATTCCCGCACCTGCGAACTGACGCTTACAAAAAAGCAGCAGGAGATTGAGAGTCTAAAACAGCTTTTTTCGGATACCTGTACCCATAAATTTTCGATAGAGGGAGAAAATCCTATTACCAAAGTCCTTGATCTTTGGAACGAAACTTGTACCGTATCCGGCTCTGTTGAAAACGGAGAACTGAAATTCTCGGGCAAAATGAATGTTTGTGTACTGGCGGTCAACGCAGAAAACACACCATTTTACTTTGAACGAACAACGGAATTTTCTCTCAGTAAAGCATTTGAGGGAACCGGAACGATTCAGTGCATTGCGCAAGTACTTCTGACGGACCTAAGTTATCATCTAACAGATGCCGGCATTGACCTGCGAGCTGAACTTGCAATTACAGCTGAACTTTATGAGCAAAAGACGATTACTCTGATTACCGATGCAGCTTTGGATGAGAGCAAGCCAAAGGTCCTGGATCATACCGCAGCACTCAGCCTCTATTTTGCATCACAGGAAGAAAATCTTTGGTCTATTGCACGTACTTACTGCAGTAGCCTCTCTGCTATCAGAAAAGAAAACGATTTGCCGGAGGACGCTACATCGGCGTCCGGCATGCTATTAATTCCAATGTGAGAGAGGAGGGAATATTCAAATGGAAGAGCGTAATCTTTACGATGATATTGCCCAGAGAACAAATGGCGATATTTATATCGGCGTGGTTGGACCGGTACGTACCGGAAAATCAACCTTCATCAAAAAATTCATGGATACAATCGTGATCCCAAATATTCAGGAGAAAGCAAAAAAAGATCGTGCCGTCGATGAACTTCCACAGTCTGCAGGCGGCAGAACCATTATGACTACAGAGCCAAAGTTTATTCCGGAGCAGGCTGTTCGAATTCAGATCGATCAGAGCGCTGCTTTTTCAGTGCGTATGATCGATTGTGTTGGGTATATTGTTCCGAGCGCTTTGGGATATATCGAAAATGACGTGCCGCGTATGGTGATGACTCCATGGTACGAAGACCCAATTCCATTTAATATGGCAGCGGAAATCGGTACGAAAAAAGTAATTACGGAACACTCTACGATTGGATTGGTTGTCACAACAGATGGATCTATCAGTGATCTTCCGAGACAAGAATATGAGGAAGCGGAAGAACGTGTTATCAAAGAATTAAAAGAAATTAAAAAGCCGTTTATCGTTCTGCTGAATTCCGTGGATCCCAAATCAGAAGAGACAAGAGCAATGGCTTCTCAACTGGAGCAGAAATATAAAGTCGCAGTTTTGCCTGTTAACTGTTTGGAACTCGACGAAAAACAAATCCGCGAAATCCTTTCTAAAGTTCTTTTTGAATTTCCTGTCAAAGAAATTAAAGTGGATATGCCTAAATGGCTTTCTGCTTTGGAAAAAGAGCATTGGCTGCGCAGTGCGGTTTATGGTTCCATTCAGCAAAATGCAGTTAAAATTAGCCGGATCAGAGACATTACGCCGCTTACTCAACAAATCTGTGGGTGTGAGTATGTTGAGAGTGCAAAGACGGAGTCGATTGATCTTGGAACAGGAAAAGCCCGCATTGAAATTCATCTGCAAAAGCAGCTTTTCTATCAGGTATTGGGCGAAAAAACCGGTCTCTCTATTGAAAATGAAGGGGACTTATTATCCTGTATGCTTCGTTTCGCAGATATGCAGAAGGAGTATAACAAACTGAAAGACGCTTATCATGATGTAGAAGCCGGAGGTTATGGAATTGTAATGCCCGAAATCAATGAATTGTCACTGGAAGATCCTCAAATTATTCGTCAGGGCGGAAAGTATGGAGTCCGTCTAAAGGCTTCTGCGCCGGCAATCCATATGATTAAAACAAACATTACGACAGAGATTACTCCGATCGTCGGCAGCGAAGCACAAAGTCAAGAGATGGTTACTTACCTGCTGAAGGAATTTGAAGAAAATCCCGGAAAGATCTGGGAATCAAATTTGTTTGGAAAGAATCTGCATGAAGTTGTGAATGAAGGTTTACATAATAAACTCAGCAGAATGCCGGAGGACGCACGCAATAAGCTGCGTGAAACCATTGAACGAATCATCAATGATGGCTGCAACGGTTTAATTTGCATCATTTTATAAAAAAATCAATACAAAACTAAAATTTTAGCGATTTAATACATTTTGTGTATTAAATCGCTTTTTTTTATTGAAAAAAAAGCAAATCAGGGTATACTAAATAGTATGTTAATTATTTTACAACTTCTTTTTGCACAGTTAAAAATAAACAAAGGAGAGTGAAGCATATGTTTCCAATTATAGAAAAACGGAAACTCAATGACTCCATGACACTGATGGCAGTGAAAGCCCCATTCATTGCAAAAAAAGCAAAAGCCGGACAGTTTGTTATTCTCAGAGTAGATGAGCGCGGCGAACGAATTCCCTTAACAATCGCAGATTATGACCGCGAAAAGGGAACGATTACGATTATTTACCAGATCGTTGGACAAACAACAATGAAGCTGGATCAGCTGAACGTAGGGGATCAGATCCTGGATTTTGTAGGACCTTTGGGAAAAGCCAGTGAACTGAGTGGACATAAACGTGCCGCGGTGATCGGCGGCGGAGCAGGGTGTGCAATCGCTTATCCGCAGGCAAAAGCACTCCATGCAATGGGAACGAAAGTGGATGTCATTGCAGGATTTCGAAACAAAGACTTAATTATCTTGGAAGACGAGATGAAAAAAGCTTCGAGTCGTCTGTTCTTAATGACAGATGATGGCAGCAACGGAAATAAAGGATTTGTCACGAATGCTCTCCAGAAAAATATTGAAGATGGTGCCGATTACGACCTGGTTGTCGCGATTGGGCCTCTTGTTATGATGCGCGCAGTAGTAGGCGTTACAAAACCATATGGAATTTCGACGATTGTCAGCATGAACCCCATTATGATTGACGGCACTGGAATGTGCGGGTGCTGTCGGTTGACGGTAGATGGAGAAACAAAATTCGCTTGTGTAGATGGCCCTGACTTTGATGGCTTTAAGGTCGATTTTGACGAAACCATTAAGCGCTCTAAAACCTATTTCGATCAGGAACGTGCTGCAGCAAGAGAAGAAAACTGCAGATTGATGAGAGGTGTAAAATAAAATGCCGAATATGCAAATGGAAAAAACTCTGATGCCAGAACAGGATCCGAAAATACGGCGGCATAATTTTGAAGAGGTCTGTCTTGGATATACAGAAGAGATGGCAAAAGAAGAAGCAAAGCGCTGCCTCAACTGCAAAAATAGTCCATGCGTTGGAGGATGCCCTGTAGGGGTACACATTCCTACTTTTCTCTCTTATGCTTCAGATGGAAAATTTGAAGAAGCCTATAATGAAATCAAATTGACAAATTCTCTTCCGGCAGTTTGCGGCCGTGTATGCCCTCAAGAGACCCAATGTGAGCAAAGATGTGTACGTGCAATCAAAGGGGAACCGGTTGGAATTGGCCGCTTGGAGCGCTTTGTATCAGATTGGCATATGAAGCACGGAAAGGATATTGCGAAAACAGTTTCTAAAAATGGCCACAAGATAGCAGTAATTGGTGCTGGCCCGGCTGGTCTTACCTGTGCAGGAGATCTAGCTGCAAAAGGATACGAAGTGACTATCTTTGAAGCTCTTCATATAGCCGGAGGCGTACTGATGTATGGAATTCCGCAGTTCCGTCTGCCAAAAGAAATCGTTCAGAAAGAAATTGACGGTTTGCGTGAAGCTGGCGTCTCCATCGAAACCGATATGGTTATGGGAAAAGTATTGGATGTAGATGAACTCTTTTCTATGGGATATGAGGCGGTCTTTATCGGAACTGGA
>DIQY01000133.1:0-6493 GCA_002424295.1 Ruminococcaceae bacterium UBA5450
CTGGCGTGTCTGCCAATTCCACCATACCCGCATATGAGCAACAGTAAAAATACCGGTGCCCTTATTTTATCAAAAATAAAGCTGGATTGCAACTTTATTTTCCTAAAAGTCCTTGTTCTAGCATAGATTGCGCTGCCAACATTGCTCCTAAACGTCCGCTGTGAAAATTTAAAGCACCTTGCATCCATGCAGCCCAAGGAGCGCGCAAAGGTGCATCTGCGGAAAGTTCAATCGAAGCTCCCAAAGTAAAAGCGCCGGCTGCCATAATCACCTTGCTGTCATAGCCGGGCATATCCCATGGTTCCGGTGTTACAAAGGCATCTACCGGAGCTCCTTTTTGAACGCCTTGACAAAATGCAATTAATGATTTTTCATTACGCAGCAGCAGTGTTTGGATAATATCAGCACGCGGTTCATCCCAACGCGGAGAGGTTTCATACCCAAATTGAGAAAATAGGGCAGAGGTAAAGACGGCCGTTTTAAGAGCTTCTCCAGTCACATGAGGAGCATGGAAAGCGCCCATGAAAAGTTCGCGGTTGTGTCCCAATGTGCATCCGATTTCACGCCCTGTTCCAGGAGTCGTTAACCGATAGGCACAGCTTTCAACCAAATCTTTTCCGCCTGCAATATAGCCTCCGGTGGGAGCAATTCCGCCACCCGGATTTTTGATAAGGGAGCCTGCCATGAGATCGGCACCATGAGAAGTGGGTTCTTCTTTCTCTACAAACTCACCATAGCAATTATCTACCATTGCAATACAATTTGGCGCTTGTCTTTTGCAGATACGAATAATTTCTTCGATTTCTTCCACGAAAAGAGAAGGACGCAAATTGTAGCCACGGCTTCTTTGTATATAGACCATTTTAGGCTGAAGCTCATGAGTCCGCTTAGCAATTGCGGGGAGATCGGGCTTTCCATCAGGAGTCAAATCGACCTGCTCATAGCGAATGCCAAACTCCTTTAGAGAACCATTTCCATCGCCGGTCAGGCCAATGACGCTTTGAAGGGTATCATATGGCAGTCCGGTTACGCAGAGCATTGTATCTCCCGGCCGCAAAACACCAAACAAAGCTACGGTTAGCGCATGTGTTCCAGAGACAAAATTATGACGCACCAGTGCATCCTCAGCACCTAAGGCTCTTGCGTAGACTTGATCCAGCACTTCACGGCCGCGGTCACCATATCCATATCCGGTACTCGCAGCAAAGTGGCTTTCACTTACACCGCTTTCGAGAAAAGCGGCAAGCATTTTTTGTTGATTGTAATCTGTCGTCTTTTCAATTTCATTTAACTGCTGGTTGGCCTCTTGCAGAGCATGATCAGCAGCTTTTTTTATAGAATCGTCGATTTTAAAATAAGGATATAAATTCAAGAGAGATTCTCCTTTGTTATGTTTTAAGATAAGGCTTTCATTTCAATCCATTGACCACAGATATGGTATCCCAGAGATTGATAATAGGAGCAAAGGGAATTTTCACAGCAAAGAAAGAGGGTCCGTTTCGGAAGATAAACCGGAACGGCTTCTATTATAGCTGAAAAAATTCCGTGTCGACGCCAATTCGGATGAACTGCGCCGGAAAAAAGCAGAGCATTTTGGGGACATATGCAGGCTGCAAGACATGCAATCAGATCATCATGGTCCATGATTCCCCAGACATCGGCTGTCTGATGGCGAATTCGATGATTAAGATCGAGATAAAAGGAATCAAAATCCGAAACGGAGAAAGATGGCGTTTTGCATGCTTTTAAAAGTGCGTGCATTTTTTTTAGTGAAATTGGATGAGAAAGATTCCAAGGAATTGCAGGGTGCTCTGAATCTCGTATCATTTCAGGGCCTTGATCCGAGGCTGAAAATCCAAGCTTTTTAGAAAGAGAAGGATTTTCACAGAAAACAGTTTTTGCACCCGAAAAGTGAATAAATTCTCGTAATTCCAAGGGGCATTCAAAATCTCCCGCAAGAGTCATAACGTCATCCATTAAAGAAATGCAGCCAGACTTTTCGCGCCAGAAATGAAGAAAAGGCATTTTGGTTCCATAGCCCAGTGCCATAGAAAAGATGCGGCAGCCTAAGGGGGAATTGTCCCAGGGGGCTAGTTCCTGCGGGTCTTGTATCAGATGAATCATTCGCCTGCAATCCGTTCTGCCATCAGAGCAGCCAGAGATTTTGCGTCCTCATAGTCTTTCCGGTTAATTACACTCATCGGAGAATGCAGATAGCGGCCTGGAAGGCTGACAGCAACGGTGCGAACTCCGCTTCGACTGATATGAATGGCACCTGCATCATTGCCACCCGCAACTGCCTGTTTATACTGGCAGGAAAGCCCTGCTTTTTTTGCTTCTTCAAAAGCTATGCGGCAATATTCCCGATCATAGATTGTTCGTTTGTCCATAAAGGAAATCACGGGACCTTTTCCTAAAAAGCAGACCCGATTTTCCGGAGCCATTCCGGCAACATCTGCGGCCGTTGTGGTTTCTACAACGATAGAAGCCTGCGGCTGATCGGAAAATGCTGCGGTTTTAGAACCGTTAAGTCCGACTTCTTCCTGTACGGCAAATAAAAAGTCGGTGTCGTATTTCCATTCCGTTTTCTGCATGAGAAAAATCAAAATTGCACATCCGGCGCGATCGTCCAGAGCAGGGCTCATGACGGTATGGTCATTTTCATAAAAGATGCGTTCAAAAGTGACGCTGTCTCCCGGAGAAACTACGCTGCTTGCTTCTTCTTTTCCAGAAGCACCAATGTCGATTGCTAAATCCTCGATGGGGACAGTCTTTTCGCGTTCGACAGCCGAAAGGACGTGAATCGGCTTCATTCCGATGACGCCAGGAATTTCGAGATCGCCGATTTTGACGGTGCGCCCAGCCAGTACCCGTGGATCGATTCCACCGACAGCGGTAAAACGAAGCAGCCCTTCTTTTCCAATATGAGTGACGATCATGCCGACTTCATCCATATGCGCACTGATGAGAAGCTTTGTTTTTGCAGGATATTTTCCTTTTTTATGCGCTAAAATGCTGCCAAGTGGCGTAATAGAAACGGAATCCGCAAAAGGCTGAATTTCTTTGAGAATTTTTTCCCGCACTAATTTTTCGTCGCCGGAAATTCCACGAATGGAGCAAAGTTCCTTTAAAATTTGATCCATTATTTCACCTCCCGCAGATAAGCCGCCATCAGTTGAGCAGCGTTTTCAAGATCATCGGTATCAACCACTTCGCAGGCGGTATGCATATAGCGGAGCGGTACGCTCAAAAGGGCTGTATAGACCCCACTTTGTGTTGTTGCAATCGCGTCGGAATTGGTTCCGGTGTCACCGCCCATAACGTCCCATTTATAGGGGATGTTCCTCTTTTCGGCAAGAGAAGCCAATTTCTGATACATTGATCGATCCAAAACAGGAGCAACCCCGATCATTACCCCTTTCCCGAGAGGAAGGCTGACTTCTTCCCGCACGCCGGGCTGATCGCCAAAACTGACGTCTACACAAATAGCACGTGTTGGAGAAAGCCCGAAAGCGCCGGTGACTGCACCTTGTCCACCAATTTCTTCTCTTGTGCTGAACAGAACGGAAATGCCGCAGGATAAAGTCTCTTCTTTTAGAAGATGAATACAACGAATTAAAATGGCTGCACCGGCACGGTTGTCCAAAGCGGCAGAGGCAAAGCGAGTCTTTAGAAGCTTTTGCGGCTGATATTGAGGGATTACGCGGTCTCCCGGGGTTACAAGAGATTTTACTTTTTCAGAGGGAAGACCTAAATCCACTGTCATCTTTGTAATGGCTGGAACAGTGTCGCTTTTACCATCGGAGAGATGCGGCGGCAAATTTCCGATCACACCGAAAAGGGACTCTTTTCCGAAGACTGTTACAGGACATCCCGGGAGAACTCTTCGATCCGCGCCACCGCAGCGATCAATATGAAGAAATCCTTCCTCATCAATTCCCGTGACGATTAGTCCTACTTGATCCATATGAGCGTCCAGAAGGACCTGCTCTTTTGCATGAGGGTCCCCTAAAAATACAATGCCGTTTCCGAGCGTATCTCGTCTGCCGGAAAGCCCGCTTAATTCGATGGCCGTTTTTATGGGGCCACCTTCATCTCCGCTGGTGCCGCGGCTTTGACATAGTTGGGTTAAAATATCTGTTAATTTCATGAATCCAAAGGTCCTTTCAAAGAACAAATTAGATTAAAACAAGAACTGAGTTAATTATAAAAAAGGATTAACTCAGTGAAACTATTAAACGATAGAATGATGAAAATAATTGAAAAAATTTAAAGAGCCATGACCATCTCTTTAAAGGTGTTGCCCCGAATTACAAAGTTTGGAAACATATCATAGCTTGCACAGGCAGGGGAAAGAGCGACGACATCACCGCTTTGTGCTTCTTTGCTGCAGAGATCGACTGCTTCTTGCAGAGTGGAAACATGCAAAATTTTTGGGGAACCGTCTTTGTAACCGGGAGCAGCTTTTACAGCCGCTTCAATTTTGGGCGCTGTGTTGCCAAGAAGAATCAGCGTCTTTACATGGTCACAGATTGGTTGACCCAAAGGCTCAAATGGGATTTTTTTGTCATAGCCGCCGGCAATTAAAATCAGCTTTTCCGAAAAAATAGAAAGCATTCCTTTTATCGTACGGCTGGGCGTTGTCGCAATCGAATCATTATACCAGCGAACACCATTCAGTTCGCGGACAAATTCGGCGCGGTGGGCAACGCCGGGAAAGGTTTTTGCTACGGTTGTTACGTCATCCGAAGAAACGAAACCAAATGAAGCACAGATTGCTGCCATATAATTTTCAATATTATGACTGCCTGGGATTCGGATATCTTTGGTATCCAGAATGACGGTGTCTTTTCCCTGATCAGAAAAAACGATCTGCCCGTTTTTATTGAGCCAGCAGCCGTGTTCTACTTTTTGTTTGCGGCTAAAACATAGCAGCCGACCGCGCACTTCAGGGGCAAAAGAAGCAGAAATTTCATTATCCAAGTTTAAAACAGCCCGGCCGAACGCATTCTGATGCAGAATAATGTTCTTTTTGGCGTTGATATACTCATTCATGTCTTTGTGCATATCCAAATGATTGGGGGTGATATTTGTGACAATACCGACCATTGGGCTGCGCCTCATGCTGATCAGCTGAAAACTCGAAAGTTCTGCAACCACAACGTCATCCGGTTTGATCGTTTCAATTTTTGGAAGAAGTGGAGTGCCGATGTTGCCGCCTACATGGACAGTCTTGCCGGATTTTTTTAGAATTTCGGCAAGAATACTGGTAGTTGTCGTCTTTCCATCAGAGCCGGTGATGCCAAAAATCGGACAGGGGCAGACGTCAAAGAAAACTTCCATTTCGCTTGTGACAATTTGACCGTTTTTGCGTGCCGTTTCCAATTCGGGAAGATGAAATTGAATGCCGGGCGTACGGAAAATAATCTCTTCATGAAGATCATTGAGATAGTCATCTCCTAGAACCAGCCGAACGCCGGCTTTTTCCAGTTCTGTTGCGGTATCTCCCAATTTTTCATAGCTGCGGCGGTCACGGCCGGTTACAATTGCACCCTTTTGCGAAAAAGTTTTTGCGAGGGGAACGTTGCTTCCGCCTAAGCCGCAGAAAGCAATCGTTTTGCCCTTAATGGATTTATAAAATTCCTCCATCGTCATGCTTTAGTTCCTCCACATTTGATTTGGATTTTGTTTAAAAAAAGATAGATAATCAAAAAATAGTATACGCCTTTTGGGGTCAATTTGCAATTTGTATAATCTAAAAATACGAGGTAAAGACTATAGAAGAAAAGAGGAGGTTATAGGAAATGACCCGAAAACAAATTATCATGTCCACAGTTGCGGCTGCGATTGTTCTGACCGCAGGTGGTTTCGCGGTTAAAAACGGAATGGAGGCAAAGGCAGCACAGCAGAATCTCAATTATAGTTATACAAGAGCAATGGGAGACTTGCGGGACAGCATAAAAAGTGTACAGACTACATTGGAAAAAGGTGCCTATGCCAATACGGCAACACAGCAAAACGGACTTGCAGCCAGGCTGGTCAGACAGACAAGCCTGGCGAAAGGAGCTTTGAGTGCCTTGCCTGTTGACGATGATTCTCTCAATACAATTTCTAAATTTATCACGCAGGTGGGAGATTTTTCTATGACGCTTTCTGAGGAAGTCAGCGCCGGAAAACAAATTACGGACGAACAGTATGATACCATGAAGCAGCTTTCCAAATATGCACAGACTTTGAATCAAGATTTAACGGACGTAAAACCAGTCTTTAATGGGCAATTTTCAGATCAATTAAAAGAGACGGCGGAAGATTTTACCGATTTTCCATCTTTAATTTATGATGGACCGTTTTCTGATGAAGTTATGCAGAAAAAACCTGAATTTTTGGAAGGAAAAGAAGAAATTTCTCAGGGAAACGCAGCGCTCAACGCAGAAAAGTTTCTGGGAATTGATGTGAATTCGCTTGATCATACACAGGATACGGAAGGAAATCT
>DIQY01000133.1:6645-7147 GCA_002424295.1 Ruminococcaceae bacterium UBA5450
TACACAGGATACGGAAGGAAATCTTCCCACTTATAATTTTACTTTGGAAAGTGCAAAGGTGAGCGTTTCTAAACAGGGAGGAGAGGTAGTCACTTACGAAAACACTCGGGAAATTTCAGAAGAAAGTATTGGTGTAGAAGAAGCGAAAGCATCAGCGGAAAACTTTCTATCTTCACGGGGACTGTCCAATATGACGGAGCGTTATTATGTGCAGCATGATGGAAGAGTCACTTTTAATTTTGCATTTCAGCAGGGAGACGCTTGTTGTTACCCGGATTTAATCAAGGTATCTGTTGCGCTGGATAATGGAGAAATTACAGAATATAATGCCACCGGATATATTATGAACCATAAAGAGAGAGAAATTCCGTCGCCGGAACTTTCTGTAGAGCGAGCACAGGAAAAGGTCAGCCCGCATTTGAAGGTGACTTCTCATCGACTTTCTCTGATTCCCACAAATGGTTCTTCAGAAACGCTATGCTGGGAATTTTTATGCGATGGA
>DIQY01000002.1:0-6767 GCA_002424295.1 Ruminococcaceae bacterium UBA5450
CAATACCGGCGGACAGGCATCCAAGGCAACCCCGATCGGCGCAGTTGCCCAGTTTGCGGCTACCGGAAAGTCAACTAAGAAAAAGGATATGGCTTCGATTGCAATGAGCTATGGCTATGTCTATGTGGCACAGGTTGCAATGGGCGCTAATATGAATCAGTGTGTCAAAGCGTTCCAGGAGGCTGAGAGCTATCATGGACCGTCCATCATCATCGCTTATGCTCCTTGTATCAATCATGGAATCAAGGGCGGCATGAGTATTGTACAGACCGAGGAAAAGAAGGCTGTAGATGCCGGATATTGGAATCTGCTCCGTTATGATCCGCGCCTTGCAGCGATTGGAAAGAACCCGATGCAGCTTGACTCTAAAGCGCCAACTGCAAGCTATCATGACTTTATCATGGGCGAAGTTCGTTACAATTCTTTGACCCGTGCATTCCCGGATCGTGCAAAAATGCTCTTTGAGAAAGCAGAAGAAGGTGCCAAAGATCATTACGATCAACTGGAAAAACTCGCGAATATGAAATAATTTTCTGAGAAGAAAATAAAAAGGGGTCCTGCCTAGATGGTCGGGACCCCTTTTTTGTAGCTGTTTTTACAGCAATGACAAGGAGAGAGATTTCAGCACAAGTTTAGGCTGAAAGACTTTCTCCTTTTTTATTCTGGTCAGTGAGCAGATATTCTTTGGCATAACGCTTAGGAGAAGTTCCAGTCAGCTTTTTGAAAGTGCGGATAAAATGCTCATTGTTGCGAAATCCAACGGTTTCACCAGTCTCCTGCACGCGCATTCCATTGCGTAAAAGTTCCCGGGCACGCAAAATTCGGCAATGAATGACATAGTCTATAACGCCAAATCCGGTTGCGGGCTTAAAAATATGGCAGAGATAGTATTTACTCAAAAAAAAGTGTGAAGCAATGGAATCAACGGTTAATGATTCCGATAAATGTGCTCGAATATACTCCAGAATTGGTGCAACCTTTTCCAAATCGTGGTTGATTTCTGTTGCTTTCAAATCTGCTGTAGCAAAATAACAGAATGTTTTGTGTAGAAATGTTAAGAGAGTCAACAGCTGCTGCATATCTTCTCCAAAATTTCCACTGGTGCAGGGAACTTGAAGTTGGTTATAAAGCTTTTCGAGCTCTACAGTTTCTTCTTCCGTCAGAGTCACTTGAATTTTTGATCGTTCAGCACAGGCAGCGAGGTTTGTATGCGGAGTGGAGAGGGACTGCAGCAGACTTGGCGCAATATGAAGAACTCTGCTGCGGTAGGCTTCGTTTGCGACGCTTCGGTGCAAAATCGAAGCACCAAAAAGGAACAATTGTCCCCGGTGAAGCGGATAAATTTCCGGTTCCAAAAAGAAAAGTCCTTCACCGGAAGTGCACATCATGATTTCGGCATCTTCGTGAAAGTGCGGCCGATCCATGGAATAAGTATCATTTCGACTAGAATGGATTTCATATTTGTAGCGGATCATAAAAGTTCTCCTTCCCAAAATGAAAGTTTCTGTTTGATTTTTTCATTGAAAACGATAAAAATTGCGGAGCAAGATATGCAAGTTTTACAGCAAACCAAGACATTCGCAAAAGAAAAGAGACATTTATTGTGCTATTTTTGTAGCTTTTTGCTGGTATTAAGGGATTAAAGGAATATTATGAAATGGTTTTATTCCAAAACAGAACTAATAAGCAGAAAAAGGGGAAAGAGGGAAAGAAATCCAAAGTGATTTTATCTAAAAATGAATGAAGTTTTGCTGTAAATTTTATTTGTTCCCTTATCATATGGAGAAAAAAGTAAAAAATAATTCTAAAAAAGAAAATATACTGCTAAATAGCAAGATATATCACTTTTATGCAAATACAGTGCAGGAAATTGCGAAAATTGAATGATATGATAGTGCATGAAAAAGGGAGAGAGCAAAAAATTTTTTTGGAAAGTTTGCCGATACCTTTTTCTCTCTTAAAAGGGAGCAAGTCCGGAATTGCAAAAGTTGTTTTTCAAAATTTAATGGGAGGTGTTTGATTATGACCCTTTGGACGGTCTTGACCGATGTCAGTATGATGGGCGGTTTGTTGCTGTTGGGAGAACTGCTGCGTGCAAAATTAAAAATTTTTCAAAAACTATTAATTCCGCCGGCATTAATAGCCGGGATCTTCGCTTTAGCGCTTGGCCCAAACGGCTGGGGAATCCTTCCGTTTTCCAAGAGCCTTGGTACATATGCAAGCGTTTTAATTGTTTTGGTATTTGCTGCAATGCCAATTGGAGATAGACCGAGCAAAGAGGCAAAATCCGGGCCGGCAATCGGCGGAATGTTCTTTAACATTACTGGTATTGCGGTTTTGCAGTATGCAGTTGGCATGTTCCTCACAGTTTATGTGCTGGATCTGTTCTTCAAAAATTTAAATCCGGGATTTGGATTAATGATGGCAACCGGATTCTATGGCGGCCATGGAACAGCAGCTGCCGTTGGTCAGGCATATGCAGACCTGGGTTGGGACGAAGCTTCTGCATTGGGTTATACAACCGCGACGGTCGGCTTAGTCGGTGGTATTATTTCCGGTGTGGCAATCATTAACTGGGGTGCTCGTAAGGGATATACCCATTATGTAACTTCACCGAAGGATCTTCCTTTATCCATGAAAACGGGATTGATACAGCCGATCGACCAAAAGGTTAGTACAAAGGCGAGCATTTCTACGATCTGCATGGATCCAATGGCATTCCATCTTGGATTAGTTCTGGTCCCTTCTCTTTTCGGATACATGCTTTCAAAAGCGTTAGTACCCGTAATTGGAGTTGAAATTCCAGCTTTCTGCACAGCACTTCTTTTTGGATTTATTGTCAATGCGATTATGAATAAGACGGGTAGTTATAAATATATTGACCGGGGAAGCATCAGCCGGATCAGCGGTACTTCTACTGATTTCCTGATGGTTTCCGGTATTGGTTCTTTACAGCTTGGAATTGTTGTCAAATATGCAGTTCCGCTGCTTGTGGTTTGTGCGGCAGGATTCCTGACAAACTGGCTCTGGTTCCATATCGTTGGCAAACATTCTTCTCCGAAAGATTGGTTCGAACGCAACATGATGGTTTGGGGCCATGCGACTGGCGTAGCTGCAACAGGCGTTATGCTTCAGCGTATTTGTGATCCGGAACTAAAATCCAGAGGAATTGAAGACTCTGGCATTTCGGATCTGATCAATCGTCCAATTGTTGTTGCACTGCAGGTAATTCCTCCAGTTTTGATGACTTCGATGGTAGCTGCAGGGCCTCATATTGTCACATGGGTGTGCTTTGGAGTCGTTTTGCTCATGGGAATTGTAGCGTATGCCTGCAAATGGTGGACTCCAAAGTCAAAAGTACAAACCTATTCGCAAACTGATGCTGGTAAGGTAGAAGAAATGCCTATCAATAGAAATGATCAGGGGAAAGCGGCTTAATGATCTAATATGTTATTTAAATATTGGAAGCGCGTCCTTAAATTTATTATAAGGAGGATGAGAATCATGAAACCATATGATATCATTCATTTTGAGGCGCTTGGCGAAGAAGCAAGACATTTGGAAGAAGAGACGACAAAAGCACAGCAGGCACATGAGCTTCCGGCAAATCTGCATTATTTGATCACGCCGGAAAATGTACAGGACTTTTTAGCGGCACATCCTGATCTAGAGCTGCCTGATATTATCAGCACAAAAACACATTCTGTTTTGCCAAAGGGATATCTGGATGGAAAAAAGAAGAGTATCATTACCCGCAGTGCTGGATATGATCATTATGAGGCCTTGGCGGATCGTGCTAATATTACATCTTTGCGCGAATACTGCGTCAATGCGGTGGCACAGACGGCAATTAAGTTTTTATATGCAACAGCCGGGCTGCTCAACGATTATACCGTCTGTACCAGAACCTTTGAACGAAACCGGGAGCCTTCTTTTGAAGAGTTGGCAGGAAACCGGGTTGCAACAGTCTTTGGCGTTGGCAAAATCGGCAAACGGATTTATGACCTTGTTGCGGCAAACGGCTTGACCGCGCAGGCGGTGGATATTCGCGAAAGTCAGCTGGATGAGCTTTATCACCATGAGGTAAATTTTGTAACAAAAGAACAGGCAATCGCAAATAGCGATATTATTATTAATGCCATGAATTTGACAAGGCTTTCTTACAGTCCATTTTATAATGTCAATTATTTTTCAAAAAAGTATCTGCAAAAAGCAAAGCCCGGTCTGATTTTCATCAATGTGACAAGGGGCGAAATTGCACCGGAATCACAGTTGTTGGAACTCTATGACGAGGGGATTATTAAAGGAATTGGTTTGGACGTTTTTACCGATGAAGAAGCTTTTTCAAAGAGTCTGAATCATGTGGCAGAGACCGATAATCCAAACTGTTTGGCTGCTACAGAAATTGTAAAGCGTGCCTTAGAACGCTCGGACAATATTTATGTGCAGCCTCATCAAGCTTTCAACTCCGATCTGGCCGTAGCCGCGAAAGCGCGCGATACCATTCACCATTTGGTTGCATGGTATGAGAATGGAAAAAAGTGTTTTGACGAACAACTTCCGTATTATCCATCCGGTTCTGGAAGAACACGTACGATTCCGTTCCCAGCGCCTCAGCGTGAAGACGAGACGGCCGCTTCCTAAATTCTAATATCTCATTTTTCTCCCTGTTGTTTCGAATTGCACCTTCGAAACAAAAAGAAAGGGCTGCGAAAAGAAAAAACTCTTTTCGAAGCCCTTTTTGTAATTAGTTTAAAGAATATTTGGAGCAGATCCCACGAGCACCTGCTTTTCAAAGTCGCTGGGACACATTCCCATTCGCTTTTTAAAGGTACGGATAAAATGAGTATCATTTTGAAAACCCACAGCTTTGCTGATATTTTGAATTTTCATTCCCTGACGAAGCAGGACGCAGGCACGTCGAATCCGATAGGTAATGATATAATCCCCAATGGAAAAGCCGGTGGATTTTCGAAACTGTTGACTGAGTCTTGATTTACTGACATAAAACTCTTTTGAGAGGGTCTCCAGAGAAATGGGGCGAGAATAATTTGTATGAATATACTGTAGAACTTTGTCAACGCGCGGATCTGATTTTGGCAGTGGGGGAGGAAGCGGTTCTTCCTGTGCTATCACTTTTGCAAGCATGAGGAGAAATTTGCGAAAGGAGAGCGCACGTTCTATGTCGTCGCCGAAGTCGTTGGAATCGGGTTTGATCAGGTTGCAGAGAATTCCCAACAGATTCGCAAGCGCGTCATCATGTACTCGCAGAACCAGCGGAGCACTTTCGAAAAGAGCGGAGAGATTGGTGCGGGAAGTAGACATTTCTTCTAAAATTCGGCGTGGAAAATGAATTGCATAGCGTGCATAAGATTTGTTTCCCGTGCAAAAACAGCGGTGGATTACATATTCGTGGAGAATAAAAATGGTGCCAAAGCAAAGCTGATAGCCATTTTCCTGCACAAAAAATGTTCCTTCATTGCTGAGTGGGATCAGGATCTCATAAGTTTCGTGAAAATGTGCATGCGGATTTTTGTCACGCTCATATTTGGAGATTTGAAATTCATTTTCCACAAAGACCCCTCGCTTTCGGGAAAGATTATAATTCGAATCCTTTTTCCAGTGCTTTACTGTTCATTGCGATTGCTTTTTCTTTCCCTGCAAAGCGAGAGGCAATCGCAGAAAGAATATTTTCTTTTGTCAGAAGTCCGGTATGCTTCATCATAACGCCCAACGCGATCGTATTTGCAGCCTGAATATTGCCGAGTTCAATTCCCATCGAGCGAAACGGGTAGCCGATGTGCTGCCCTTTATAGGAAGCTGCTTTTTTAACTTCATCGGTATCATATACAATCAGTGTATCATCGCGGAATAAGGGAAGATATTTATCGTAGGCCACCTGTGCGAGACACAAAATTAAATCCGGAACCTCTACATTGGGATAGCCAATTTGCTCATCACTAACAATCACATCTGTTTTGGTGAAAGTCCCTCTTGTTTCGGAACCATAAGAAGCAGTCATTGTGGCGTTCAGTCCTTCAAAAATAGAGGCTGCTTGACCGATGATTTCACCCGTAGAGATCAGACCCTGACCGCCGACGCCGCTTAAAACAATTTCTTTCTTCATTATTTTACGCCTCCTCTCTCTCTTCTTCAATGATTTTATGATACTTCGTATAATAATCGTCACGCTTTTTGTTGACAAGGCACCCGACAATGATCTTGTTGCTGAGTTCTTCTTCCGTCATATGGGAAGCCTGCTCGGGAGTGATACTTTGTTCGTTCATCAGCTTCATCATGCGGGCAGCTTCTCCTTGCTTGTTGTAGCGGCCGTAGTGCGTGGGGCAGGCTACCATAATTTCAATCAGAGAGAATCCTTTATGCTCGATCCCGTCTTTAATCAGCTTGCGCATCTGTACCGGATTGTAGGAGGTGGCGCGGGCAACATAGGTTCCGCCTGCTGCAGCAGCCAGTTTGCAAATATCCATTGGGGGTTCAATGTGTCCGTAAGGGGAAGTCGAGGTGATGCTCCCGGTCGGCGTTGTGGCAGAATACTGACCTCCGGTTTGCCCATAGTTATAGTTGTTTGCAATGATCGCCGTCAGATTGATATTGCGGCGAGCACAGTGAATCAGATGATTTCCGCCAATGGTTACGCCGTCACCGTCTCCCATCGTGACAAGTACATGGAGATTTGGATTCGCAAGCGCAATTCCGGTAGCTGCCGGCAGCGCGCGGCCATGGGTGACATGCATGCAGTTGAGGTC
>DIQY01000002.1:7064-16245 GCA_002424295.1 Ruminococcaceae bacterium UBA5450
TTATCATATCCGGTAGAAGCAAGTACCGCGGCAATGGATTGCAGTGCAATTCCTTCTCCGCAGCCGGCGCACCAAGTTTGGGGAAGCTTATCAAAAAGCATATAATCTTTATAAGTGACCATTTTATTTTGCCTCCAATCCATCAATGATTTGCTGTGGCGTGATAAGAATGCCATCATTGCGGTTGACCTGTATGATCTTGCAGCCGTAATCGTTAAATTTGCGAATTTCATTTGCAAGCTGTCCCATGTTCATCTCCGGAATCACAACTCTATGTACGGAAGAGAGAACGGAGCGAATCTTCTTTTCTGCCATGGGCCAGATAGTGACCAGCTGCAAAAGACCCGCTTTTATTCCTTTTTGGCGCAGACGATCAACAGCAGTCATGGCGCTGCGTACGCAGCATCCGAAGGTAATAATGACTTCGTCGGCATCCTCCAGATGATATGCTCGGGTTATTACAATATCATCGGCGTTCTTTTCAATTTTGTTTGTTAGGTAATTGGTTACACGGCTAATGTTATCCGGTGTCGGACGAAAAGCACCTTTTTCGTCATGCGTGGAACCGGTTGTGCGCATCAAAAATTTTTTATCGCCGATAAAAGGCATCGGTGCGGGCAGGTTCCCGGAAAAATCGTAGGGACGAAAATCTTCGGGCTTTGTATTAGAATCCGGCTGTCGACGGTTGATGATCTCAGAAGGATCCGGCTGCCGAATGATAACGGTTTCACGCAAATGACCGACTACTTCGTCGGCAAGAAAAATGACGGGGATTCGATATTTTTCAGAGAGATTAAATGCGGTAATGGAAAGGTCAAAACAATCCTGCGCAGAAGAAGGACTCAAAGCGATAATTCCATGATCGCCGTGCGTTCCCCAGCGCGCCTGCATGAGATCTCCCTGGGCGGGTTTCGTTGCGGCGCCGGTGGAAGGGCCACAGCGCTGAACATCATAGATAACGGCCGGAATCTCAGACATCACTCCAAGCCCTAAGTTTTCCTGCATGAGAGAGAAGCCGGGACCACTGGTTGCGGTAAACGATTTTTTACCCGCAAGAGAAGCACCTAGCAGAGTTGCCATGGAGCTGAGTTCGTCTTCCATTTGAACATACATTCCGCCGTGTTTTGGCAGCTCTTTAGAAGCGGTTTCCGCAATTTCAGAGCTGGGAGAGATCGGATAGCCTGCATAAAAACGAGCGCCGGCAGCGATGGCGCCTTCTACCATGGCGACGTTGCCTTCGATAAATTTTTTAACGGTTTTTCGCATGGCTTATTTTACCTCCACTTCAATCGCAAAATCAGGGCACCGCATCTGGCATAGTGCACATCCAATGCAGTCTTCTAAATTTGTGATGACCGGAGGATGGCCGATTTCTTGTGTAAAAACCTTTTTGGGGCACAATGCGGAACAGATTCCACATTGCTTGCAAAGTCTTTCATTAATAAAAATGCTGATTTCTTTTTTCATAGGAATTCCTCCATATCTGTTTAGTTTATGGTTAAAGATAAAGATGGTCCGGATCGATCTTTTCACGCAGAAAACGAACGGTATCCTCGTCTGGTTCCGGAAGAACTTTTGCTTGGGACAGGTCCATTGAAAATCCGGTGTTTTCCGCAATTTCTTCCGGAGAGGTAAAAGGATAATAGCCCCAGAGATACATCTTTTTTGTTTTTGTATCAAACTTCATAACACCGAGATTAGAAACAACCACTTGCGGTCCGCGGTCTGTAGGAAGTCCGCCTTTTTTGCGCCCATCGGGGCCGTCAAGCCATCCGGGACTTGTGATATAGGGCATTTCGTTTACAAAACGCCGCTTTTCGTGCGGCATGACAATTACGGTATTGACAAAAGAGGCGATTCCGTTTGCACCTCCGGAGCCCGGAAAACGAACTTTCGGGTGATGGTAGTCTCCGATGGAAGTCGCGGAAACATTGCCGTAAATGTCGACGGCCGCGCCTCCGATAAAACCAATCAGATGATCATTGTGATTTAAAAGCGCATTTGCCTGATAGCCAAGATAACGAATCGGCGGACATGCTACGGCGCAGTGTGCCATTGAACGGTTATCGCTGACGCTGCGGGGGATTTCTTTTGGATTGAAATCCATCAGCCCGCTTTCAACAATTAGCCGGCAGGTTGGCTGAAGGCGCTTTTTGGCAAGAATGGCTCCTACCAGAGGCAAACCCGTACCAACAATTACGACTTGGTCTTTTTTGATGAGGCGAGCAATCGTATAAGCCTGCATCTCACCATGGGTATAAGATTCACTCATTTGCTCTCCTCCTCTGCAATAGTCTCATCGGAAACATGAAATCCGTATCCGGGAACGTTTTTCAAACGGAGCAGCCGGTTAACCCCCAGCTTTTCCAGATATTCAGCATGATTTTTGACCCCATAGACCCACTCTTTCAAAAATTGCTGAAATGCTTCATCGGATTTTCCTGCACGATCATACTCAAGATAAAATTCTTTATCGTAATCGTAGTAGCCGTAAACCTGAGAGGGGTGTCCTCCATAAGGAAGATGAACGACTGCACTTACGGTAATACCGGGAATGGTATTTTTTTCCGGTTCGCGGCGAATCCATTCGTTTGAGACCAGTTCTTCACAGGTAACAATCGTATTCTTTGCGGCAAATGCCAAATCAACATCTTGAAAAGGATCGCTCAAAAGGCGGCAGGTACCGTCGGGAGAAGCAATCTGCGCGTGAATGATTGCGGTATCCAACCGAGGAACCGGCAGTAGGAGTAGTTTTTCCTCCGGAATAAAAGGATTTTGCTGAATCAGAAATTTCTGATTCGGTAGTTTATCAATTTTTTTCCGTTCTTCTTCGCAGAGCCCCCATTCCTTTTCCATACCGGAGCCAAGCATCATGCGAACGGGAACGTAGGGCAGACCCATTGCTGCTGCATGGAACATGGTCATCTGCGCATCTTGAGAGTAATCTTCAAAGAGAATGGATCCCTCTTGAATTGCTGCGCGAAATCGACGGCTCACATTGGAAAAACGAGGATTTGCGGTGTAACAGTTTATGTATGCCTTTACTCTTCCGGCGCCGATTAACATATCCCAGTCGCTGCCGGCAGGGCCGCCTTCGCCGATCAGATCGGTCTGTCCCTGCCGCAAAATTTCACAAACAGCCGCAAGTGGTTTTCGACCGGTCGTAAAACCGCCGAACGCCATATGGTCGCTGGAATGTACATAGGTAGAAACAGCCTCCGAAAGAGAACAAACTTTATTATTACTACTGTACAAAAGCTTCACATCTTTTCACAATAATTTATTTAGAATAATTAGCCAAATTGCATCTTCGTTCACTTCGCACTATATCTACAACCATTCTTGCTGTCAATTCAAATTCAGTAATATGCGCCAAAATGTCAGCAAAAACGGAGAATCAATCAAATCTTTATAAATGCTAAAGTAAAAACACTGTCACTTAAAATCTATTTTTTAAAAATGATAGACAAATCAAACTATTTGTTCTATAATCAAAAATATATTCAGATTAATTCGTTATTTTCATGAAATTTAAAAAATATTAAAAATTTTCTGTGCAGAAAGACGGTGAAATTTTATGGAAATTTCAGAGAACATTGACTTTGATTTTTTTATTCGTTTTGCAGAAGGAATCCAAAAATTCATGGGGGAAAAATGTGAAATTATTATCCATGATTTTCGAGAAGGATTTGATCATTCGATTGTGCATATCATTAACGGTTCTGTAAGTGGACGTTCGGTAGGTGGGTCTCCGCGCGGAGGAATGATTGCCCATTGTGGGGATGATATTGAAAAATATTATGACAGTCGGATCTATTTTTTTAACGGAACAGGTGACCGTTCGGGACATGTTTTTAAATCCTGTACAACTTTAATTAACGATGAAAAAAATCGAATTATTGGTTCTGTATGCGTAAATCTTGATGTGACAGATCTGATTTTGTCTCAAAATATGCTGCGCGGTTTTGTGCCGAATGGAAATGATTCCCGTTCCATACCGGAAGAAGAGGTTGGCTTTGAAAATGTGGCTGATGTGCTTCACTATTACATCAGCCGCTGTGAACAGGATATCGGAAAGCCAATGTCCATGATGGATCGGAACGAAAAAATTCGGGCACTCAGTTATCTAAATAAAAAAGGGGTCTTTAAAATTTCTAAAGCAAATGTGGAACTGTGTCAGGCCTTCCAGATTTCTAAATTTACGCTTTATAACTATTTGGAAGAAGCAAAACAAAAAGATCAGCAGAATACACCTAAAGAATAGAATTTAGCAAAACTGCAGTCTGAAACTCCGAAGAATTGAGCTCTCGTTGAAAGAGCAAATATTCTTCGGAGTTTTTTTGTAAAAAATCAATTTAAAACATTAAGAGCTTTCAAAATTTAAAAAGAAAAGTCAACAATATCGTAAGATTGGTCAATATTTGCAATTGTAATTCCATTTTTACTTAAAAATTAAGCAAAATGCACAAGCGAAAAAGAAATAGTTTATGCAGTAATACAGCATGATTTTTGTTGACTTTTCAAAAAAGACTTTTATAATAAGGGCAGAAGACAAAACTTACAATTAGTTTGAAAGAAAAACATTATGTAAGAATTTAGCCGATTGCAATCGAAATTTACAAAAAAGGAGGTGGATTGAGATAATCAAATTTAGCTGGTGGGCGATCTCTGATCAACAATTCCAAAATTAGAAGGAGGAATTATTCATGGGAAAAGAAGGGGAGCAGCAGCCTAAGTCGGTAAAACGTTCAAAGTTTTTGGACGGAGTAGAAAGAGTCGGCAATAAACTGCCGGATCCTGTCATCTTGTTTATTTGGCTGGTTGTTTTAGTAGCAGTTATTTCATGGATTGGTTCGATCTGCGGATGGAGTGCAATCAGTCCGGCAAACGGAAAACTGGTTACCGTTTTTAATTTGCTGAGTCCGGCAGGCTTCCAATATATGATTAGCAACTGCTATCAAAACATGTCAACTTTCGCACCGCTTGCAATTGCGCTGCCGTTATTTATTGCAGTCGGTATCGCAGATAAATCCGGATTTCTGGATTCTCTGTTTATCCGGATGGGAATGAAGGTAAGCGGCACCATGCTTACCGCAATCGTTATTTTTCTTGGAATTTCTTCAAATTTTATGTCTGATATCGGATTCGTGATTCTGCCGCCTTTAGCAGCAATGCTGTTTTTGGCTGTCGGCAGAAACCCAATCGTCGGAATGTGCTGTGCTTATGCAGCTACCGGCTGCGGCTTGGCAGCAAACCTTCTGATTGGTATTTCCGACGCAAGAATTTCCGCAACCTCTCAGGCTGCCGCAGCCATTCTTGATCCAAACGCGGTGGTTTTGCCGACTTGTAACTGGTATTTTATTGCGGTTGCGTGTATTGTATTAACAGTCGTCAATACGTTTGTAACAGAAAAAGTTTTGGAGCCCCGGATGGGAAAATGGGATCCGAGCCTTTCCGACAGTGATATTAAAGCAGTCGATCTTTCCAGCTATCAGACGACGCCGGAACAGAAAAAAGGCATGCGTGCCGGTGGAATCTCAATTCTGATTATGTTGGCTGTTTTAATTATCGGCGTCATTCCACCGTATGGCTTTTTATGTGATGCAAACGGCGTCAATGTTTTCAACAATCAAAAAATGCAGCTTGGTTCCATTGTGACAGCGATGGTTCTTCTAATTGGTATTCCGGGAATTGTTTACGGCAAAGTTGCCGGTACGATTTCAGACGGCAAGGCGCTTGGGAGCGCAATGGCAAAAGGAATCCGTGATGTAGCTCCATTTATCGTTCTCTGCTTCTTTGCAGGACAATTTACAGGATGGTTTACAACGAGCAACCTCGGATCAATTCTTGCTGTAAATGGTGCAGCTGCGATCCGCGACAGCGGACTCAGCGGGCTGCCTTTGATGTTGATTTTGGTTGTTGTCTGCGCGCTAATCAATCTTTTTGTGCCAAGTGCAAACGCAAAATATTCCCTTTTGGCACCAATTCTGGTTCCGATGTTTATGATGCTTGGATACAGTCCGGCATTGACCCAGATGGTTTACCGTATGGGCGATTCCGTTACCAATGCGATTACACCGGTTATGGCTTATTTCGCAATGCTTTTGGGGCTTGTGAAAACCTATGATAAAAGAGCAGGAATGGGGACCTTAATGTCTTTGTTAATGCCGTATACATTATCTTACCTACTGACTTGGGTCGTTTTGTTCTCTGTATGGTTCCTGGCCGGATGGCCTCTGGGACCCGGCGGTCAACTTTATTTGTAAAGCAAAACTACCGTACCAATTTGTGAGAGAAAGAAAGGAATCAAATGAAAATCGAAAAAATTGAGTACATACCGATTCGTATTCCAAAGCGCGGTGCTAAAGGCGGAAAAGTCTGGAAGACAGCACTTGGAAATAATCCATTTGGAGATGCAGTCATTGTTTTATTGCATACGGATAATGGAATTTGTGGCCTTGGTGAAGTTTCTTCAATTTGGGATACCTATGGAAGCGGCCTTTTGCGGGATATGGGTCAGAAGCTCTCTGATTCTGTGATAGGACTTGATGTTTTTAGTATCACCGAAGCGATCACAAAAATGGATAAAGCAATCGCTTGGAGCAAAAATGCACTTTGCTTTAAAGCCGGTATCGAAATGGCCATGTATGATGCGATCGGAAAATCAACCGGACTACCGGTTTATCAGTTGCTTGGCGGCAAACGAAGAGAGCGGATTCCTCTTTCTCATTCAGTTGCGATGGGTACGGTCGAAGAGCGCGTCGCTCAAGTGGAACAACATGTAAAAGCTGGTTTTCATACGGTAAAGGTAAAAGTCGGAATTGATTTTGAAGGCGATGTAGAAGCGGTTCGCGCAATCCGCGAAAAGTTCGGGCCAAAGCTTGGAATTCGTGTGGACGCCAATATGGGCTGGCGCGATGAAAAGACGCTGATTAAAGTTGCTCATCAGTTGGCTGATTTGGGAGTCCTCTCAATTGAGCAGCCTTTTGCACCGAGAGAACTTTTAAAGCTTTCCAGAATCCGGGAAAAGTTCCCGATTCCGCTGATGTTAGATGAAAGTATCTGGGAGCCGGCAGATGCACTCGATGCAGTGCGGGCAAATGCAGGCGATATTTTTAATGTATATGTCAGCGAATCCGGCGGACTTTATCGTTCCATGCAGATTGCAAATCTTTGCGATATTGCCGGAGTTGGGTTCTGCATTGGCAGTATGCCGGAATTTGGAATCGGGACTGCTGCCGAGCTGCAGCTTGCTCTTGCTGCTCCAAGAATTGATCATCCCAGTGACGTGATCGGCAATCTCTATTTTGAAGATGATGTGATCAAAGAAACTTTGCCGGTAGAGGATGGCTATGCTCTGGCAGTAGACCGTCCGGGGTTGGGGGTCAGCCTCGACTGGGATAAGGTGAAAAAATACAGAACTGACTTCTAAAAAATAAATTGGTTGCATGAAATGCTTTTTATATTATTAGAAAGAGGGCAACAGAAATGGTAGAACAAAATTTTACCGAAAAAATTTCTGCACTTGAATTTCTTGATTTCGCAGTTAGCTTTGGGCGGCCGCCGGTTCCGTTTACCGGGGTCTGGATGGATAAAGAACGGCTTTTAAAGGAGCTGCGCCGCAATCATATTGCACAGTCGGCGCCGTATCATGTGCTTGCGAAAGCATATGAGGCGAATTATGGCAACAATCTTTTAATGGAAGAAATCGGCAACGATCGCCCGGAAATGATTCCGACGTGGGTTGTTGTTCCCAGTGAGGAAGCAATGGGCTGTTCTCCGAAAGCCTATGTAGATCAGATGGAAAAAGAAGGCGTAAAAGCAGTTCGCTTATTCCCGTCTTCTACGGGGAATCCAGCGAAAGCAACGCGCTATGCATTTACAAAGTGGTTCTATGGGGATTATTTTGAGGAATTTCAGCGTCGGCACATTCCGATTACCGTTGAATTTTCTCCAAATCGCCGTGATGAACCGGATTGGCCAAAACTTTATGAAGTCGCAAAGGACTTTCCCAAATTGGATATTGTTTTGGCAGATGGGTTTCAGCGTACAGCATGGACTTTAATCAAGCTTTTGCGGGAATGCCAGAATCTGTATGTACAAACTTCTGGGCTGGATGTTCACAGAGAGCTTGAGTATATGGTTAATCAGGTTGGAGCACAGCGTTTTATTGCTGGCTCTAAATTCCCGGTTTCCACAATTGGAACAATGGTTGGTCAAGTGACATTTGCCAATTTGTCATTTGAAGAGAAAAAATTGATTGCAGGAGATAATGCTCGCAGAATCATGGGATTGCCTGTTAAAGGAGGGGATTTATGATGGAAGCAAGCAAAAAATATCGCGTAATTGATTCTCATGCGCATATGGGACCAATCTGGAATTTTTACCTTCCTTATAATAATGAGTATCAGATGCTCGATAATATGAATCGTTTGGGCGTGGATACGGTCGTCTTTTCTTCTAATATGGCAATTTCAGGGGATCCGGTTAGAGGAAATCAGTATACACTGGACGTTTGCCGCAGACATCCCGGTCGCTTTTTGGGACAGTATATGGTAAATCCGAATTATCCGGAGTTGTTTGATGAAGAAGTGCCAAAGTATTTTTCTCATAAAGAAATTGTTGGATTTAAAGTTCACCCGGAACTTTCCGGAGATTATCCGCTTGATGGAAAAAATTATGAGAAGATGTTCCGATATGCGAGCGAACATCACATCCCGATTTTAAGCCATACATATTTTGGCGGTGATCGGCTAAGTGTCTTTGAGAAACTTGCGAAAGAATATCCGGAAGCACCGCTGATTATCGGTCACGGCGCAATGGATCTTGGAACCGGAAAATGTATTGAGCTTTGTAATCGTTATCCGAATCTGTATTATGATCTTTGCAGCCCGGTCAATAAGCGTTATGGTGCATTGACCATGGTAGATCAGGAATTAAATCCC
Organism: Ruminococcaceae bacterium UBA5450; assembly: GCA_002424295.1. Classification (GTDB taxonomy): domain Bacteria; phylum Bacillota; class Clostridia; order Oscillospirales; family Acutalibacteraceae; genus Caproicibacterium. The sequence goes on from DIQY01000002.1 coordinate 16,010, forward strand.
GATAAGGCCCTTTATGGAACAGACGGACCGTGGAATGATCCGGCGGTCAGTTTGGGCTCGGTTCTTCTCAGCGGAATTGATCCTCAAAAACTTGAAAAATGGTTTAGCGGAAATTTCTTGCGGCTTTATACTCGTGCAGCTGCAGCCTTTGCCGACTGAGCCGCTTGAAAAGGGGCCATTACATTGAGTAATATTTATAAAAAAATAGAGGAACTTTCTTTGGAAATTCCAAAACA
>DIQY01000002.1:16498-16752 GCA_002424295.1 Ruminococcaceae bacterium UBA5450
ACCGGCTGCGCAAAAGATGGAAAACCGTTAGTGGTGGGGCATCTGGGAAAAGATGTTTCCTTGGAAGAGGGCAAAAAAGCAGCTCGGCAATGTGCACTGAATATTTTGGCAAATGCACAAGAATGTATCGGAGACCTAAATCGTATTTTTAAAATCATTAAAATGACGGTTTTTATCGCCAGTGCAGGAGATTTTCATGAGCAAAGCGCAGTTGCAGATGGAGCTTCGGAACTATTTTCCGCTCTCTTTGGAAT
>DIQY01000002.1:16984-27552 GCA_002424295.1 Ruminococcaceae bacterium UBA5450
GAAGTCCTTTTTGAATTGCAAAAAACAGGAAAGAAGGAGTCGGAATGCTGATTAACTGGAACCAGTTGAGTCAGTTGGAATTTGAGCAGTATCGTGAAAAAGCTGCGGTGGTGATCAATTTTGCGTCTACAGAGCAGCATTCTTATCATCTTCCGGTAGGAACAGACGCTTTTTTGGGCAAAGCAGTTACCGAACAGGCCGCAGCGCTTGCAAAAACACCGATCATTCTTTTGCCGCAGGTTTGTTATGGATATTCACCGCATCATCGTTTTGCACCAGGATATATCACAATGCCACAAAAAGATTTAATTAATTATGCCTACGATATTTGTGAATGTGTGCGGGAAAATGGATTTAAGAGAATGTATCTGGTCAATTCTCATGGGGGAAATCAGGTATATCTTTCTGCTGTTATCAATGAGATGGGTGAAAAACATGGAACATCTTTTGCTCTCAAAGAGTTGCGTTATTGGGATGTAGCAGGTCAAAGGATCAGCAAAATTCGAGAATCAAAGTTAGGCGGAATGGGCCATGCAGGTGAATTTGAAACTTCGATCATGATGTATCTTCACCCGGAGTTTGTTCATAAGGAACTGATTCATGAATGTGATCCGGTACCAGGAGATCCATGGTTTCAACGTGATCTTCTGGGATACAAAAAGTACCAGAAATACGCAAATTTTAACGAAGTGAATCCTGAGGGACATATCGGGCAGCCGCATCTTGCATCACCGGAAAAAGGAAGGCTGCTCTTCGAAGCAGTTACGGAAGAGTTAGCAAAATTCTTTGATTACTTTAACCGGTAGCTTTTTTGAAGCCATTTTAATTTACTTACAATTCTCCCTATTTATAAAGGAAGCATCCTATCTGTAATTTGCAGATAGGATGCTTTTCTATTTATGGACAATAAAAAATCGGGACTGTATCTTAATAGGATAACAGTCCCGATTAGAAGATTTGTTTTAATCGAATAAATTCTTTAGCTTATCGAAGAAAGACTTGCGGTTTTGATAGTTTTTATCGCTGGCGGAATCATCAAAATTCCGCAGCAATTCCTTTTGCTTATCAGTCAGATCCTTCGGTACCTCAATCGTAACACGGACATATTGGTCTCCACGGCCACGGCTGCCGAGCTTTTGAATTCCTTTTCCGCGCAGCTTAAAGATATCGCCGGGTTGTGTACCCTCATGTACCTGATAACTTACTTTGCCGTCGATCGTAGGCACGATCACCTCTGCTCCTAACGCAGCTTGGCTGAAGGTAATTGGCATTTCACACCAGACATCAAATCCGCGGCGTTCAAAAATCGGATGAGAACGCACCGAAACAAATACATGAAGATCTCCTGCAGGGCCGCCATGTGTTCCGGCATTGCCCTGCCCGGGAATATTGAGCACTTGCTGATCAGCGATTCCTGCGGGGATGCTGATTTCCAGCGCTTTTTTTTGACGGACATGACCAGTACCACTGCAGGTGGGACACGGACTATCGATTACCCGACCGGTGCCACCGCAGCGATCACAGGTACGGGTAGTCTGCATAACACCAAACGGTGTGCGCTGACTGACGTGTATTTGGCCGGTACCGCCGCAGGTGGGACAAGTTTTGGCCGAAGTGCCTTTTTTAGCCCCGCTTCCGCCGCAGGAAGCACAGACGTCAATTTTTTCATAGGAAACCGTTTGTTTGCAGCCTTTTGCAGCCTCCTGGAAACTGATATAAACACTGGTTTCCGCGTCACTGCCGTGCCGGGCAGCATTTGGGTTTTGACGATGAGTACCGCCAAATCCGCCGCCAAAGAAAGAATTGAAAATATCTCCGAGATCAATATCTGCATCGAATGGGCTTCCACCGGGACCTCCGCCGAAATTGGGATCAACGCCGGCATGACCGAATTGATCATACCGCGCTTTTTTTTCCGGATTGGAAAGGACTTCGTAAGCTTCATTGACCTCTTTGAATTTTTCTTCCGCTACTTTGTCTCCAGAGTGAAGATCCGGGTGATATTTTTTAGCGAGCTTTCGATAAGCTTTTTTAATTTCGTCATCAGAGGCGTTCTTCGGCACGCCCATGACTTCATAATAATCGCGTTTTTCTGCCATTGGTTCTATCACTCCTATAGGACGCGCGAAAGGCAGCCGAAGCTGCCAGATTTACGCGTTACAAAAATTTTTTCAGAGAATCCGTTGTTCTGTGCTTTCTCTTTCAAAATTATTTCTTGTCTTTGTTGTCGTCTACATCTTTATAGTCTGCATCATAAACGGTGTTGCCGTTTGTATCCTGGTGAGGTGCGTTCGGCTGTGCGCCGCCTTGCGGGGCAGCACCAGCAGCACCGCCTTGAGGAGCTGCATTCTTGTAAAGTTTTTCGCTGATGGAGAACAGTACCTTCTGCAGTTCATCGGATTTTGTCTTCATATCTGCAGTATCTTCTTTGCCGGAAGCTTCTTTCAGAGCGGCAATTTTGCTTTCGAGCTCTGTCTTATCGTTGCTGTCCATTTTGTCGCCACTGTCTTTTACAAGCTTTTCAGCGGCGTAGACCATCTGCTCTGCATTGTTCTTGGAATCGACAACCTCGCGGTGCTTCTTGTCTTCCTCTGCATACTTCTCAGCATCTTTTACAGCCTTATTAATATCATCTTTGCTCATGTTGGAGGAAGAAGAGATCGTGATATGCTGTTCCTTGCCGGTCGCAAGGTCTTTTGCGGAGACATTTACAATGCCGTTGGCATCGATATCAAAGGCGACTTCGATCTGAGGAATTCCACGCGGAGCCGGAGCAATACCGTCCAGTTTGAAGAGGCCGAGCTGTTTGTTGTCGCGGGCAAAGTCACGTTCGCCTTGCAGAACATTTACTTCGACCTGTGTCTGGCCGTCTGCAGCAGTGGAGAAAATCTGGCTCTTCTTGGTCGGGATTGTCGTGTTGCGGTCAATAACCTTTGTCATGACGCCGCCCATGGTTTCAACGCCCAGAGAAAGCGGGGTAACATCCAAAAGCAGCAGACCTTCGACTTCGCCGCCCAGAACACCGGCCTGAATGGCAGCGCCAATTGCAACACATTCATCAGGGTTGATGCCCTTAAATGGCTCTTTGCCGCTCACTTTTTTAACAGCTTCTTGAACAGCCGGGGTACGAGTGGAGCCGCCGACCAGCAAAACTTTATTGATATCGCTGAAGGAGAGGCCGGCGTCTTTCATTGCCTGATTGACAGGACCCATGGTGCGCTCAACCAAATCGGAAGTGAGTTCATCAAATTTTGCTTTTGTCAGTGTCATGTCCAAATGTTTCGGGCCGTTGGCATCCGCGGTGATAAAGGGCAGGTTGATCTGGGTGGTAGTCATGCCGGAAAGATCAATCTTTGCTTTTTCAGCAGCTTCCTTTAAGCGCTGCATTGCCATCTTATCGTTGGAAAGATCAATGCCGTTCTCTGCTTTAAAGCCCTTGAGCATCCAATCAATTACGCGGTTATCAAAGTCATCGCCGCCGAGGTGAGTATCACCGGCAGTTGCAAGAACTTCCTGAACGCCGTCGCCCATTTCGATGATGGAGACGTCAAAAGTGCCGCCGCCGAGGTCGTAAACCATGATCTTTTGTTCCTGACCTTTATCAACGCCATAAGAGAGCGCTGCTGCGGTTGGTTCGTTGATGATGCGCTTTACATCGAGGCCTGCAATTTTGCCGGCATCTTTTGTGGCCTGGCGCTGTGCATCACTAAAATATGCAGGAACGGTAATGACTGCGCTGGTGATCGGCTGGCCAAGATAGGCTTCGGCGTCTGCCTTCAGCTTTTGCAGAATCATTGCGCTGATTTCCTGAGGGGTATACTGTTTATCGTCAATCTTTACTTTGTAGTCGGTGCCCATATGGCGCTTGATAGAAGAAATCGTGCGCTCCGGATTCGCGACAGCCTGACGTTTTGCGGTTGCGCCGACCATGCGCTCACCGTCTTTTTTAAAGCCGACAACAGAAGGGGTTGTACGTCCGCCTTCCGCATTTGCGATGACGACCGGCTCGCCGCCTTCAATAACTGCGACACAGGAGTTTGTAGTGCCTAAATCAATACCAATTGTTTTACTCATATCTGTTACCTCCAAATCAATGTTTCGGTGTAAATGTTTTATTTAAATCTGCATGGAATCCATGCGGAAGGACAAAAGAAAAATTAGAGTTTCCAAAAATTAATTGGCAACCTGAACCATTGCGTGACGAACAATACGGTCACCCAGTTTATAACCGGGCTGAAAAACCTCTGCAATGACATTTTCTCCGAGATCGTCACTCTCAATGTGAGAAACGGCATTGTGATATTCGGCATCAAATGGATCGCCTTTTTTGCCCATGGGTTCGACCCCCAGCTTTTTGAGCGCGGATTTCATCTGCTTTTGAACCAGTTCAATTCCTTTGCGCAGGTCTTCTATGGAACAGTCTTTCTGACTGAGGGCCCGCGTCAGGTTATCGGCTACCGGAAGAAATTCCAGAACCGCCGCGGCGGTTGCATCGGCATAGGCGGTTGCTTTTTCGCGTTCGGTACGCTTACGATAATTGTCGTATTCTGCGGCTGTGCGCAGCAGAATGTCTTTTTGCTTTTTCAGTTCCGCCTGCGCTGTTTCCAGAAGTTTTGCAGGATCTTCCTGTGGATTTTCCGCTTTTTCTTCTGGTTTTGCCTCGGCAGGTTTCTTTTCTTCCACCTTAGCTTTTTCTGCTTTTTCTGCTTTTTCGGTTTTTTCTTCCTGTGACTTTTCTTTCTGTTTTTCCTGGTTGTCTTCTTTTTTATTCAAGATTATGACCCCCTATCTTTTTGACTGTAAAGTCATTGTAATTTCATTAGTTCCGTGAGCATTCGTCCCACACTATCGGAAAGGTACGAAAGACTTCCGAGAAGGCGCTTGTAATTCATGCGCATGGGTCCTAAAAGTGCGATTGCTCCGGCAGGCATTCCATTGATTGCATAGTGGGAAATAATTAACGCCATACTGTCAAGTGCCGGAACGCCGATCTCTTTTCCAATCAAGACCCGATCACCGGGTTCAATCAGAAGACGGTAAACTTCGTCTTGCCGTGCCAAAAATCCCATCACTCGGCGAAGATCGCCTTCTCCAAACTCGGGATAATAAAGCAGATTCGTTTCTCCATCCATGCGGACATCCGCTCCCATTGCTTCACGGGCTACTTCTAACAATGCCATTAAAGCACTGCTCATCAGCATGCCGACATCACCCATGGAAGCGGCTAAAGACTGGATAAAAGCAGGCGTGATTTTGCGAATCGGCATATTTACAAGCTTCTCATTAAAAACTCGGAAGAACACCCGCAAAATTTCAGGGGAAAGATCAAACTCACAATGGAAGACCCGTGTGTGCATGGTGCCGTTACTGGTCATCAAAATGACCATTGAGGTGCGACGGCTTGTCTGAACAAATTGAACTGCCCGAACGACTGCGTCCCGTCCGCTGGGGGTAATGGAAATCGCCGCTAAACGGGTCATTCCAGAAAGTGCTCGTGAAACACCGTCCAAAAGCTTTTCCGGGTCATAGGCACTGGGAAGAAGCAAAGCATCGATAAAATGCCGCTCATCCGGAGTGGTGGATTCCGGCTCAATTAAAGAGTCCAGATAAAAACGATATCCGGCTTCGCTAGGAACCCTTCCGGCGGAAGTGTGCGGCTGCTCCAAGAGACCCATCACGGAAAGCTCGCTCATCTCGTTTCGCACAGTAGCAGAGGAAACCGGAAACTCAAGCATTTCACACAGCGCTTTGCTCCCGACCGGCTCACCAGTTTCGGTATAAAGTTCAATTACCGCTGTTAAAATTTTTTGCTTGCGTGGGCTGAGTTCCATGAAGATCACCTCTTTTGACAAGTTAGCACTCTATATGATCGAGTGCTAACTACATTTATAAATGTACCATTACTTTGCCCCGGTGTCAATAGGGTATTTGTAAAGAGATTATGAATTGTCAAAAATTTTTACAAAAAACTAGAAAAAGGGGCCGGCAAAAAATTGCCAGTCCCTTTTTAGAAAAGTTATTTTAAGATTTATAACGCTTCCAACAAGGTTTCGATCAACGAATTTGAAACCAAAAACCCGCGCGGCGTTAGTGAAAGTGATTCAGATGACTGAGTTAAAAGCCCGGCTTTTTCATAAGGAATCGCTGCTTTTCGCAAAGAACTTGGAATTCCATGAGAAAAGCGACTAAGGCAGCCTTTTTCAGTTAACCCTTCGCAGAGGCGCAGACGCAAAAGTGCATATTCCGCAAAACTGCCGGCAGGGATTACACGGTCGGTTTCTTCTAAGGGCGGTTCTCCCACCAGAAATCCCCGAAGAGAACGCGGCCAGTAAAATCGTTTTCTATTATAATAGGAAGAAGCAGAGGGACCAAGTCCAAGATATTCTTCCTGATTCCAGTATTTTAAATTGTGACGGCTTTCATAACCCGGCTTTGCAAAATTTGAAATTTCATATTGAGAAAAGCCTGCACTTTTTAATTCTTGGCAGGCGAAAAGATATCGTTTGCAGGTTTCTTCTTCTCCGGGGAGATTTAAACTGTTTCGATTTTTAAAAAATAATGTGCCGGGCTCGATTTGCAAAAGATAGGCGGAAACATGAGAAGCACCGTTTTTGTGGCAGAATCGAATGCTTTCTTTCAGAGAATCGTCAGTTTGTCCTGGAAACGCCAGAATCAGGTCAAGAGAAATATTTTGGATTCCGGCGCGTCGTGCTTCCGCCATTGCAGCAGCAGCCTGCTGAGGCGTGTGTCGGCGCCCAAGAAAAGAAAGCTCTTCTGGATTTGCAGATTGAAGTCCTAATGAAATGCGGTTAACACCTGCTTCAAAAAGAGGCGGAAAGAAATCGGGCGGAATTTCTCCGGGGTTAACTTCCACCGTGATTTCGGCATCGGTAAGGCCAAATTCGGTCCGGGCAGCGTTTGTTAGACGGCAGAGGCGCTCAGCACCCAAAAGGCTGGGTGTTCCGCCGCCAAAATAAAGCGTGTCGCAGAAAAAATCCGGGTGCTCTTTTTTCCATTTTTTCATAGTGAGAATCAAAAAATCCGTATAGGCTTCCATCTGCTCTTCTGTTGCCCGCAGAGAGAAAAAATCGCAGTAAGGACATTTTTGAGCACAAAAGGGCACATGCAGATAAAGTCCGCTCATCCGTTATAGCGATTCATCGCTTCGTCAATTTTGTCGTTTACCATGAGAGCAGCTGCGGCCGCGGCATTTTTTGTGCTTTCGTTCATCAGCTTCATTTCATCCGTTGAAAAATGGCTGAGAACCCAGTCTGCTAAATCCCACTGCGGATTCGGTTTTTCCCCTATGCCAATTTTAATGCGCGGAAATTGATCACTGCCGGAAAGGTACAAAATGTTTTTCATGCCGTTGTGTCCGCCGTCACTGCCTTTGCGGCGAATTCGAAGATGCCCGCAGGGAAGGGAGATATCATCAAAAAGCACAATCACTTTTTCGGGAGGGAGTTTATAAAAGCGCATGGCTTCGGTGACGCTCTGACCGGAAAGATTCATAAAGGTGGAGGGCTTTAGAAGAAGCACTTTTTTACCGCCAAGTGTTGCAGACGTACAAAGCCCTTTAAATTTTAGACGGTCAAGTTTTACGCCCGCATCGTTAGCAATTTTGTCGATCGCCATAAATCCGGTGTTATGGCGTGTCCCTTCATACTCTTTGCCGGGATTGCCAAGACCGACCAGAAGATATTCAATGGAGCCAACAGCTTCGGGAGATTTTTGAAAAAACATCGGGAAAAATCCTCCTTATAAAAAGATGAAAAGAAGGGGCCGCCGCCCGGGAGGCCAGCAGTCCCTTCTCTATTTTGAATTTTAACAAGCCGGATCTCAGATAAACATGGGGGAAACTGGTTTATCTTCATAGATACGCTCAATTGCTTCTGCAAAAGTTGGAGCGGTAGGTAAAAGCGTGATTTTTTCCAGCTTCTTTTCAGGGGGCAGCGGAACCGTATCCAGAAGAACAACTTCATCAATAACGGAATCGCGGATTCTCTGAATTGCGGGACCGGAGAGAACGCCATGGGTTGCACAGGCGGTAACGGAAAGTGCACCGTGTTCCATAATTGCTTTGGCGGCGTTGCAGAGGGTACCGGCAGTATCGATCATATCGTCTACCAGAATCACTTTTTTACCCTCAACGGAGCCGATAATGTTCATAACTTCGCAGACGTTTGCTTTTTGGCGGCGCTTATCTACAATAGCAAGCGGTGTGCCAACACGGGTTGCAAAGTCACGGGCGCGGGTAACGCTGCCGAGGTCGGGGGAAACTACCACATAATCGTCAACATGGTCTGCGACGCGCTCTTTGAGGAAAGATGCCAAAAGCGGAACTCCGCGCAGATGGTCAACAGGAATGTTGAAGAAGCCTTGAATCTGTGCAGCGTGAAGGTCCATTGTGAGGACGCGGTCCGCACCGGCTGTGGTGATCAGGTCGGCACAGAGCTTTGCACTGATCGGATCACGTGCTTTTGCCTTGCGATCTTGGCGGGCATAGCCAAAGTAAGGAATCACTGCAGTGATTCGGGCAGCACTGGCACGCTTCATCGCATCGATCATGATGAGCAGTTCCATCAGGTTGTTGTTGACCGGTGCACAGGTCGATTGAACGATAAAGCAATCAGATCCGCGTACGGATTCCTGAAGAGAAACAGAGATCTCTCCGTCGCTGAAAGTGGTTACTTCACTCTTACCCATGGGCAGTCCCAGACATTCGCTGATCTGTTTTGCTACGCTTTTACTGGCGCTGGCAGCGAAAATCTTGATTTCCTTGCCGTGAAAATTCATGTCATATCCCCCTGTAAAATGATTCAGTTTTGTGGGCCCTTTTTTCCCGATTTTTTTCATGACAGCTTGTCCTATAATAAGATTGCCAAGAGGGAAAAAGCCCTTTTTCATTCCGCACAAAAAAGGAAAATTCGTAAAAAGTCTATTTTGTGTGAAATAAATATCAGAAAATATATTATTAGTATAGGTGTTTTACTATAAAATTTCAAGGGAGAAGTGATAAGAATCTGTTTTTTCGTAGGAAGCGCCATTTTTCTTTTGATTTTCTTCGAAAACCTTTGCATTTTCAAAAATTTCTGTGGAAATCATGGCAGGAATTTGCTATAATAATAACGAAGTGGGCGAAATCTGCCACTTTGTGGATTTGAGTTTACTTCAGCAAACTGATATTAAAAGTGTAGGAGGATTATCTATGAGTCACAAGTATGTCTATCTGTTCTCAGAGGGCAACAAGGACATGAGAGAACTCCTGGGCGGCAAAGGCGCAAACCTTGCCGAAATGACCAATGCAGGAATGCCGGTTCCCCAGGGATTTACAATCTCTACAGAAGCCTGTACCCAGTATTACAATGACGGCCGTCAGATCAACGATGAGATCAAGGCGGAAATTAGATGAGTATCTTGTAAAGATGGAAAAAATCTGCGGCAAGAAATTTGCAGATCCGGAAAATCCGCTTCTGGTTTCCGTTCGTTCCGGTGCCCGTGCTTCGATGCCTGGCATGATGGATACAATTCTGAATTTGGGCCTCAATGACGTTGTGGTCAAGGGCCTCGCAAAGTTCACGAACAACGAGCGTTTTGCTTATGATTCTTATCGTCGTTTCATCCAGATGTTCTCGGATGTTGTTATGGAGCTGCCGAAGCCTGAATTTGAGAAGATTATCGATCGGAAGAAAGCAGAAAAAGGGATTAAGATGGATACCGAGCTTTCTGCTGAAGATCTGAAAGATTTGGTCGTTCGTTTTAAGGCTTTCTATAAAGAGAAAAAGGGAGAGGAATTCCCCTCTGATCCGAAGGTTCAGCTGATGGAAGCAGTCAAGGCTGTTTTCCGCTCTTGGGATAACCCCCGTGCGAACGTTTATCGCCGCTTAAACGAGATCCCTTATGACTGGGGCACTGCTGTTAGTGTACAGGCAATGGTCTTTGGTAACTCCGGTGACCGTTCCGGCACAGGCGTTGCATTTACTCGTAACCCGGCAACCGGTGAGAAAGCACTGTTCGGTGAATATCTCATCAATGCACAGGGCGAAGATGTTGTCGCCGGTGTTCGCACACCGTCCCCGATTGCACAGCTCAAGCAGGATATGCCTGAAGTATACGAGCAGTTTGCTTCGATTGCAGACCGCCTTGAAAAACATTATACCGATATGCAGGATATGGAGTTCACCATTGAAAATGGTAAGCTCTACATGCTGCAGACCCGTAACGGCAAACGTACCGCAAACGCAGCTTTGAAAGTCGCTGTTGACCTTGTGGATGAGGGCATGATCGATCAGAAAGAAGCAGTTATGCGCGTTGAGCCGAAGCAGCTTGATTCCTTGCTCCACCCACAGTTTGATGCTGAGGCAATTAAAAAAGCAAAGGCACTCGGCAAAGGTTTGGCTGCATCTCCGGGTGCTGCCTGCGGCCGTGTTGTCTTCTCTGCTGAAGACGCAAAAGAGTGGGCAAAGAACGGCGAGAAGGTAGTCCTTGTTCGCCGCGAGACTTCTCCGGAAGACATCGAGGGCATGCAGGTTGCAGAAGGTATCCTGACTGTCCGCGGCGGTATGACC
>DIQY01000002.1:27787-27918 GCA_002424295.1 Ruminococcaceae bacterium UBA5450
GCTGTTGTTGCACGTGGCATGGGAACCTGCTGCGTTTCCGGCTGTGGTGAGATCGTTGTTGACTATGATGCAAAGACCTTTACCCTGGGCGGCAAGACCATTAAAGAGGGAGATTATATTTCTCTTGACGG
>DIQY01000002.1:28261-32009 GCA_002424295.1 Ruminococcaceae bacterium UBA5450
TTGGCCTTTGCCGTACAGAGCACATGTTCTTCGAAGAGACCCGTATTAAGGCAATGCGCGAGATGATCGTTGCAGAGACAACCGAAGAGCGTGAAAAAGCACTGGCAAAGATCATGCCTTTCCAGCAGGGCGATTTTGAAGGCCTGTATGAAGCAATGGAAGGCCGCCCGGTTATTATCCGTTACCTTGATCCCCCACTTCATGAGTTCCTGCCTACAAAGGAAGAGGACATTAAGGAGATTGCGGATGAGCTCGGAATTACCGTTGCTCGTTTGAAGAATGTAATTGCAAGCCTGCATGAATTCAACCCGATGATGGGTCACCGTGGATGCCGTCTGTGCGTTACCTATCCGGAAATTGCAAAAATGCAGACCACTGCTGTTATTAATGCTGCAATGGCTGTTACAAAGCGCAATAAATTTAAGGTTGAGCCTCGTATTATGATTCCGCTGGTCGGCGAAGTCAAGGAACTCAAATTCGTAAAAGACATTGTTGTTGAGACCGCGGATCAGCTGATCAAAGAATCCGGCATGGATATGAAGTATCAGGTCGGTACCATGATCGAAATTCCGCGTGCTGCTTTGACTGCAGACGAAATTGCGAAGGAAGCAGAGTTCTTCAGCTTTGGCACAAATGACCTTACACAGATGACCTTCGGTTTTAGCCGTGATGATGCCGGTAAGTTCTTGGATTCTTATTATGAGAATAAGATCTATGAATTGGATCCGTTTGCACATCTGGATCAGAAGGGTGTTGGCAAGTTGGTGAAGATGGCTGTTGAGCTGGGCCGCAAGACCCGCCCGGATATCCATCTTGGAATCTGCGGCGAACATGGTGGCGATCCGACTTCTGTTGAATTCTGTCATAATGTTGGTCTTAATTATGTTTCCTGTTCACCGTTCCGCGTGCCGGTTGCACGTTTGGCTGCTGCACAGGCTGCGATTAAGAATCCTCGCAAGTAAATTACCATTAACTTAAAAAATCCCCGCACATTGCCTTTTGAGCAATGTGCGGGGATTTTATTTTGAAACTACATTTAACAAGATGAGCTCTATTTTTTAGGTGGCCGGAATATGTAAAAATTAACCCTACGGAGCGTAAATTTAGGCAGTCAAGTTTAAAAGGAATGCAACAATTCTTGACTTTTGTGGCCTTTCTATGTAAACTTTAAAGATAAAGGGATACAAATTTACAAATAAAAAATATGCTTTTTACAAAGTTGGGACATAAAACACTTTTTTATGCCACAATTAAAATACTCTGCCTCAAGGAGCCAAACCGATGGACAAAACAGTGCTATTTAAAAATGTGACAGAATTTGACGATGATCAGATGGGAAAATTCGCCAGATTTCTTTGGAAAAAATTGCCCGGAGGGAGAAGGCTGCAGCGCAGAATGAAAAACAGTCTGCTGGGGGGCGCACTTGCATTTCTGATTATTGCCATTATTTGTGCAGTGCAGCCGGAACAAACGCTGATTGCAGTTTTGGCTGTCATTTTAAGTATCGTTAGTTTTGCGGTTGCCTTTCATCAGGAAAATTTTCAAGAGAAAGTTTATTTTGAACGAATGCCTGCATCTCAAAACAGAATTCACTATCAGTTTTGTCAGGATCATCTTTCAGTGTTGGCAGAGGGAACAAACAATCGCTTTTTTTGGAGTGATCTACAAAATCTTTTTGGAACTTCGCAATTTGTTTTTCTCATTTTTTCTAAAGAATATCTTCCTGTTTCCCTAGAATATTTTTCTAACGAAGATCGTCAAAATTTTTTAGAATTTTTAGATCAAGTTAAGATTGTATAAAATTACAGATTATAAACTAAAAGGATTATTTGGGAAATAGTCTTGCTTTTTATCGAAAAAGAGAAGAAATCCGAAAAATAATGATTGATTTATGGAATTAAATGCCACTAAAAAGGAGTTATTCCTTGTGTTCTCCTTATGATATGGGTATAATAAAAAAAAATGTATTTTTATAAAGGTATCGTTTTTTTATGTAGTTAATTCAGAAAAAAGACGATTGACAAAAGTAAGGATTTTTGATGATGAAAAATATATTGGAATGGCTTGAAAGATCAGAAAAATTTTTTTCGGAGAAAACAGCATTTTCCGATGATCAACAGGAAGTGACCTATCGGCAGCTTTTGGAGCGCGCCAAAGCGCTTGGAAGTTTTTTGGGAAAGTTTGGTCAGAAAAATCATGCTGTGGCGTTGCTGATTCCCCGTAGCGTGGAAACTTTGACTGCAATGATGGGGGTTGCTTACAGCGGGAACTTTTATGTAGTGCTGGATACTGAAATGCCACAAGAACGAATGACGGCAATTCTTGGAAAAATTTCGCCGTTTGCAATTCTTACTGTAGATGCTTTAAAAGAAAAAGCGGATGATCTTCTACCCCGAAAAGCCGTAGTTTTTGAAAATGCGGTGCAGGAGCCGATTAATGAAGAAATGCTTTTAGAGATTCGCGAGAATATGGTGGATGTAGACCCTCTTTATGCACTTTTTACATCCGGTTCTACCGGAATGCCAAAAGGGGTTGTTGTTTGCCACCGAAATGTAATTTCTTATATCAACTGGTATGTTTCGGCATTTTCCATTGATGATTCTGTTGTCTTTGGCAGTCAAACGCCCTTTTATTTCAGCATGTCGGTTTCGGATGTTTATAGTACGCTCTGCGCCGGAGGTACCCTGCATATTATTCAAAAGCAGACGTTTTCATTTCCATTGCAGCTGCTGCAGCTGCTGAATGCCAAAGAAGTCAATACTATTTATTGGGTGCCTTCTGCACTTTGCTTGCTTGCAAACTGGAAAGCATTTGATTACGAAAAGCCGCAGTTTTTAAAAAGGGTACTTTTTGCAGGAGAGACAATGCCGACAAGGCAGCTCAATTATTGGATGGGACATCTGCCGGATTGCACTTTCGCAAACCTTTTCGGGCCAACCGAGACTACAGATATTTGCACTTATTATGTAGTGAACCGGAAATTTGCAGATGGGGAATCTCTTCCGATCGGACATGCCTGCAATAACTGCGACGTATTTGTTTTGGATGAGAATAATCATCTGGTTGAGCATGGAGAAAAAGGAGAGCTTTTCGTACGAGGCTCTTTTGTTGCACCCGGATATTATGCAGAACCAGAAAAGACAGCAGATGTTTTTGTACAAAATCCGCTCAATCCTTATTATCCGGAATCTGTTTATAAAACAGGGGATCTTGTTCTGTATAATTCTTATGGAGAGCTCGAATATGCCGGACGAAAAGATTTTCAGATTAAGCATATGGGTTATCGGATTGAATTGGGAGAAGTAGAAACTGCTGCTTCTGCGGTGACGGAGATTTCTTCCTGTGCAGTCTGTTATGATATGGGAAGCGATCAGATCATTTTATTTTATCAGGGAAAAAAGATCTCCGACGAAGATTTGATGAAACAACTAAAACGTCGGCTTCCACCTTATATGTTGCCGGGGCGGCTTTGTCGTCTAAGAAGTTTTCCTTATAATCAGAATGGAAAAATTGACCGCAAAAAGCTTTTGAAAGACTATCAGGAGCAAACAAAATGTTAAAAACTGATTTTTAAAAATCAGATAAATGATATTTTATCAGAAGGAGTAGGTTCATTATGGACGAATTACTGCAAATTTTAAACACTTTAAAACCAGGCGTCGATTTTACGAAAGAAACCGATCTTGTTAAAAGAGGCATTCTTGATTCCTTGACCATTATTACGCTTGTGAATGAACTGAAAGATGAA
>DIQY01000019.1 GCA_002424295.1 Ruminococcaceae bacterium UBA5450
TTCACATTTTCCTACACGATTCACAATGTAATGAACGTTTACCAGGATGTCGGAGAAATTTTTGACACATTTGTACCGGATAAATTTTCGTTTCCAATCACGAAACTGACCGGAACCATTCGACTGCCTCAGGCAGTTTCTGATCCGGATACCCAGATCCGCGCATGGCTTCACAGCACTGCCTCCGGTTCTTGGAAGGTCCTTCCAGACGGTACCGGAATCACATTTTCTCTGGAAAACATTCCAAAAGAGACGATGGTTGCCTTACGAATGCTTGCTCCTGCAACCCTGTTTTCAGAATCGCCAAAACAAATAAATGAAGCGAAAGAATCTGAAATTGCGGCAGAGGAACAAGCTTTAGTTGACAAAGCAATCGCGCACGAAGAAACGCAAAAGCGACTCGGATATATTGACTTGATTGGTGGTATTTTATTTTTAGTACTGGCAATCTTTTTGACGATTTATATTCGTAAAAAATACTTTACGCCTTATCAACTCAATTCTCCGGAATATTATCGAGAAATTTCAAAAGAAGCTTCTCCCGGCGGGATTGCCAAGCTGTTCTACTATTATGACGGCGGTGTAGATTTGACGCAGGAGCAGAAGGGCAGAGTTTACAGCGCTACTCTCCTGAGTCTTGCACGCAAAGGTTATGTTAACCTTACTCCGGACCAAAATGAGAAAGAGTTTCGTATTTCAATTACGGACGATAAAGCTCACGAAGACCTAACTCAAAGCGAAGCTATTTTCCAACAATTATTTAGCAATGTGGCAGAGCATTATAATGGTTCTTTTTCCATGCAGGACTTTAAACAGTATGCTAAAAAGCAATATGTCTCTGTTGACTCTTTGATCTCCAGATTTTGGGTGACGGCAGAGCGCGAGCACACTGGAGCTGATTGGTATGAGAAACGTCCAAAGGCGGTTAAAGCTTTCATAACGATCGCTTCGATGGTTGCTATTTTGGGCATCGTTCTTTTTGTAGTGCTTTTGGGGACTGCCAATCTGACGATGATCTATCTTCCGCTGGGCATGCTGATTGGCGGAATCATTCTCGCCATTGGCTGTTCCTCTAAAAAGCCGAGACTTACCAAAACAGGCCAAACAGAATGGGATCAATGGCATGGACTTAAAAAATACATGCTTGATTTTTCCAATCTGAAGGAATATGAAGTTCCGCAGTTGGCACTTTGGGAAGAATATCTTGTTTATGCCACTATGATGGGAATTTCTAAAAAAGTGGCAAAACAGCTCAAAATGGTTTATCCTCAGCTCAATAATGCTGATTATCAAAGTGGAAATTGGATGTACACCTATTTCTGGTACGGAAATTTCTATCATCACAACTATGATTTTGGAGAACAGTTCTCCAGTTCAATGAATCAAATCACACAGGCTGCAACACGTCTTGCACATCCTTCTATCAGCTCTTCTACCGGCTCTGGTTTTGGCGGTGGAAGTTCCTTTGGTGGATTTGGTGGCGGCGGCGGCTTTGGTGGCGGTGGCGGCGGCTGCCGATAATCATTCTTTCGTAAAAACAACAATGGGCAGAAATTCTAAAAGCTTTTAAAAGCAAGTTTAGAATTTCTGCCCATTTGATATTCTTTAATAAGGAACTCCGTTGATTTTAAAAGGGCCGCCTAAAAGATTTCAGTCTTTCAGGGCGGCCCTTTATTTTTTTATTTTATTTTTTAGCAGCCATATGATGTTCTTTTGCTGCTTTAATCAAACC
Source organism: Ruminococcaceae bacterium UBA5450 (assembly GCA_002424295.1). Classification (GTDB taxonomy): domain Bacteria; phylum Bacillota; class Clostridia; order Oscillospirales; family Acutalibacteraceae; genus Caproicibacterium. The sequence goes on from DIQY01000019.1 coordinate 1,733, forward strand.
TTGGAATAATGGATGCGGACGATTTGGACGAGATTTAAACTCAGGGTGGAACTGCGCTCCAATATAGTAAGGATGCTGATCTCTAGGCAACTCCATCATTTCTACGATATGATTATCAGGGCTTCTTCCGCAAAGAATCATGCCATGCTTTTCCATATCTTCACGATAGTCATTGTTGACCTCATAACGATGACGATGGCGCTCAGAAATTAAAGACTGTCCATCATAAAGCTCACTCGCCATGGTACCGGGCAAAAGCTTGCAGGGATATTTTCCAAGGCGCATGGTTCCGCCCAGCTGAACAACATCCTTCTGCTCCGGCATCAGATCAATGACATGGTTAGTGCTCTGAGGATCAAATTCGGCAGAATTGGCATCAGAAAGTCCCATGACATGACGTGCATATTCGATAATTGCCAGCTGCATTCCAAGGCAGATTCCGAGGAATGGCACTTTATGTTCACGCGCATATTGAATTGCAATGATCATACCCTCAATCCCGCGCTGTCCGAAGCCACCGGGTATTAAAAGCCCATCCATACCCTTTAATACCTGTGCGACGTTCTCCTCTGTAATGGTCTCAGAATCGATCCAGTTAATATTGACCTTTACTTTATTTCCAAAGCCACCGTGTGCCAACGATTCGGCTACACTCAAATAGGCATCATGCAGTCCTACATATTTGCCTACCAGTGCAATATTAACGCTCTCTTTAAGAGAGGTCACCGTATCAACCATAGAAATCCAATCGGCAAGTTCCGGTCCATGAGTATCTAAGCTAAAGCGTTTGCAGACAATATCGTCCAGCTTTTCTTCATGGAGCGCCAGCGGCACCTGATAGAGACTGGGAAGATCCAAGTTCTCGATTACGCATTCTTTCTGCACATTGCAGAACAGAGCAATTTTATCTTTGACTTCCTGTTCAATTTTTCGGTCAGAACGCAGGACAATAATATCCGGCTGAATTCCAATTGACAGAAGCTCTTTTACACTATGCTGGGTCGGTTTGGATTTATGCTCGTCCGAGCAGGCAAGATATGGTACCAGCGTGACATGAATAAACAGGCAGTTCTGGCGGCCTACTTCCGTTGCGAATTGACGAATTGCCTCCAAAAAAGGCTGACTTTCAATGTCGCCGACCGTACCGCCGACTTCGATAATCGCAACATCTACATTTTCTTTGCCGGCTGCAATTCTCGCCTTAATTTCATTGGTAATATGCGGGATCACCTGAACCGTGCTGCCGCCGTAATCACCATTTCGCTCATTCTGGATCACATTCCAATAAACTCGCCCGGAAGTAACGTTGCTGTTCTGACTCAGATTTTCATCGATAAAACGTTCATAATGTCCCAAATCCAGGTCAGTTTCAGCGCCGTCATCCGTTACAAAGACTTCTCCATGCTGAAAAGGATTCATCGTCCCGGGATCCACATTGAGATAAGGATCAAATTTCTGCATCGTAACCCGCAGACCTCGTGCCTTTAACAGGCGTCCTAAAGACGCCGCCGTGATGCCTTTTCCCAACCCGGACACCACACCGCCAGTGACAAAAATGAATTTTGCAGCCATGATTTCCCTCCATCTGAATCCATTGGTTTTTTTAAACAATTAAAGTTATTATATCTCCCAACCAATGCACTTGTCAATGTAAAGGAATGACTTTTCGACAAAAACATCATTTTCTAATAATCGAAAGTTTATCCCTCATATTGTTCTACCGTGGCTTTTTGAATCACAACATCTGCCTTCGGCTTTTTGGAGGTGCTGTCTACTTCTACCTGCGCAATCGCATCTACGGCATCCATCCCCTCAAATACCTGTCCAAAAACAGTATGCCCGCGTTTTGGAGTAAAGGCATTATAAGCACCGTCTAAAGAAGGATTTCCGCCCTGTTTCTCATAAAGTTTTTTATAGGTGTCGGTTAAAGAATCCGTATTTAAAATGGTATACTGATTTGCTGCAATCTGCGGCCATTTAGACTGGTCATACGTTTTTAATTGGCTGTAAAGGCTCTCATATTGACTCCATACATTGGAACTTACAGGGCCTGCCTGATTGATAAAAAATTGGCTTCCGTTTGTATTGGCCCCACTATTGGCCATCGAAAGGCTGCCGCGCAAATTAACAAGGTTTGCACTGAACTCGTCTTCAAAAGTTCCGCCCCAAAGGCTTTCCCCTCCGGTACCGTTTCCTTTTGGATCTCCTCCCTGAATCATAAAGTCTTTAACGACACGGTGAAAGGTAAGTCCGTTATAATATTCTTTTTGGATCAGTCCTATAAAATTCTCAACCGTTTTCGGAGCTTCCTGCGGAAACAGCCGAATTTTTATCGTTCCATAATTCGTTTGTAAAACCGCAATCTGCTCTCCTTTTTGAGGAAGCTGTAATTGATCTCCAAGCTGCAGACTACTAATTGACGAGTTCTGGCTTACCGTTGACTGCGTCTTTTCAGACACTGCTTCTGAAGAAACTTGTGAAGACGCTGCAGAAGAATTTCCGGATGAAGAACCACAGCTGGTCATAGAAAAGCCGATCATCAAAGATAAAAAAATGGAATGGATTTAGCAAGTCGCATGTAAGAACCTCCTGATCATTCATTTTCTAAAAAATCATTGTGAATACCCCCTTCTTTCTCCGCATATTTATGAAACGGCAGTAAAAAAGGAGGTAGTCAAAGAATGCTTGGATTTGAGCCGGAAGGACGGTTGATCAACTGCATCGAAAATCGTGCAGCGCTCAACAGTCCGGCATCTCTTAAAGAAGCTATGAGGGAAGGAAAAATTCTGGAGGGACGCGCATTAGTCTGCACCTCTGATCACGATCTGATCGTCGATCTCGGATGTATGCGCGGCATTATTCCGCGGGAAGAGGGCGCCATAGGAATTCGTGAGGGCAAAATCCGTGATATTGCAATTTTATCCCGGGTAAACCGTCCTGTCTCTTTCATTGTAACCGATATTGAAGAAAACGAAAATGGACAGCGTGCAATTCTTTCCAGAAGAAAAGCACAAAACATTTGCATGGAATCTTATCTCAGCAAGCTTAATCCTGGAGATATCATCGATACACGGGTTACTCATCTGGAGCCTTTTGGCGCTTTTTTAGATGTCGGCTGCGGAATTTCCGCCCTAATGCCGATCGATTGTATCAGCATTTCCCGAATCAATCATCCTCGAGAACGTTTTAGCGTTGGAATGGATCTAAAAGCTGTTGTTAAAAGCATTGAAAACGGCCGCATCACATTGACCGAAAAAGAACTGCTCGGAACATGGGAAGAAAATGCCGCTCGTTTTTCACCCGGTCAGACCGTTGCCGGCGTGATCCGCAGTGTAGAACCCTATGGGATTTTTGTAGAACTGACCCCAAATTTAGCTGGGCTTGCCGAAAGCCGTCCGAATATTCTGCCGGGACAGCAAGCAAGTGTTTACATCAAAAATATACTTCCATCCCGCATGAAAGTAAAGCTTGTTATCATTGACGCTTTTGATCAGGAATGGGCTCCGAAACCACCGGAATACTTTTTCAGCGGCAGTCACATGGATCGATTTACCTATTCTCCATCTGATTGCCCGAAACGAATTGAAACGATTTTTTCGCCTGAACAAAATGATTTTTCTATTTCCAAACCGGAAAATGCACCGAATCCACCTTAAAATAATTGCCGGGCACTCCGTTTTCGTCAGCGGGGCGCCCTTTTTTATGATTCTTTTGATTCTTTTTTTAGCTTTTCCAATTCGGATTCAATGCCTCTTGAAAAAGCGTCATTGTGTTTCTGCTTTCCTTCTTCATCCACATAGAGAAATGGCGGATAAAAAACACTCTGCCGCTGATCCTGTAAAAACTTTACAGCGGCATCAACGCCAGCCTCGTGACGAAGAATTTGAGACAGCCGAACAACGGCCTCTGCACTATAGGGCATCAGCGCATAAGCCTGTTTCTGATGCATTAAAGCCGAAACATAACAGGATTGTTGAGATTCCGCTGTTGCCATTGCCATTAAGACTTCTCCGCGGCGCAAATCCGCTCTTCTCTTCCGGATTCCGTCCTGGATCAAAATTTCTTCATTTCCGCTGTTCCAATTAGAAGGTGTATTGAGAAATTCTTTTGCACAACGAATTACACCATCCTCATACCCCTCGCCCAGCATACTGTATGCCATTACGGAAAGATATTCCGAAAGGGAAGAATGAGAGGAAGAACACAGCTCAATCACCTTCTGATAAATCTCTTTCTGTGTGCGAAATCCGGCAATCATCTGATCTACCTTGCTGTCCATTAAGGGATCATGAGAAATATAAACTCCCGCACGCGCTAAAAGTGCTGCCGCAAAATTTTCGTTCTCCGTTATTTTTTGATGCAATTCCATGAAAAACACTCCTTTTCATGACAAATAAATCACTTTTCAGCAAAGGCGAACGCCTTGTAAGGCCGTGCTGATAAGCTGTGCACGGCGAATCTGGCATTGCTTAGCATCTAGTTCTCTTCCTGCCTGCACTGTCAAAGTTGCAGGCTGCACCGCGATTTTTAGGGTATCAAGCTGTTCTGCAGTCAGTCCTCGAATTAAACCTGCAAAAATCCCCACCCGTATCTTCGAGTAGCAGTCAAAGAATACCTTCTGGGGCAAAATTCTTGCAGTTTGTAAAGTGCTCAGACGATCCCGAATTTTTTCCTGCGTCTGCGGCTGTGAAAGCATCTCTTCTCTGGCACGTTTTTCCCGCATAATCACTTGTTTTGCCAAAGCAGAAAGATTTTGAACAGCCTCTGTTTCGCTGATTCCGAGAGTGATACGATTACGCATTTCATAAATGGCAGCATCTGTTCCATAAAGGCTGCGCATCACAAATCCAAGCCCGATCAAGTCTGTACAGATTCGATCCATCTCACCGAGTTGTTCCAAAGCCGGCAGATGCAGCTGCAATCCCGCCACCATGCCGGTTCCCAAATCCATGGGACTTTGCGTAAGATAGCCAAGGTCTCTTCGAAATGCAAACCGCAGACTACGATCCAGCTGAGTATCCAACTGATCGGCCGTCTCCAGTGCCTCAGAAAGCTGGTTGCCTGTTCTCAAAATTTGGATCCGCAAATGGTCGGCACCATTTACCGTAATGCTGTCCCCTTCATCCGAAGTGAAAAACAGCGCTCTTCCGGAAGTCTTTGCAATAAATTCAGGAGTGCAAAGCTGCCGCTCTGCAAAGGAAACCGCTTCGCTCTCCGTCATTTCTTCCATCAGAATATAACGGTAATCCTGTGCCCTACTGCAAAGAGAAAGCGCCCGTTTTACCCTCTCTCGGCTGCGCTCCAAGTCGGAGCGGGACATCTTCGATGGAAACGGAAGATCTGCAAAATTCCGCGCTAAACGCACTCTGCACGAAAGTACGGTTTCTGAATTGGGACCGGCTTTTTCATACCACTTATGCATCGCTTTCTCCACCCTTCAGAAGATTCTTGTTTCCTTCCCGAATTGCCTTTTCCAACATTTCACGCATAGGAATCATCTGGCTCTGCAAACGAGGCTGCGGCAAATTTTCACCTGGGAATTTGCCGCAGTGAAGTTCATTTCCATGCAGTCGTTGAATCAGCGGCATCAATTCTTCTTCAAAGGTCTCATAACAAAGTGCGCAGCCGACTCTGCCAGTTCTTGCAATTTCTTCAAAGGAAGCCCCACACTGCGGACAGCGCTTTTCCGGTTCCGGCGGCTGGTCTCCAAAAAATTCACTCAACATGCTGCCGTACCCTCTGCCTAAACCGGACAGCAAAGTGTTATATCCCAGTCTCCTTGCACAGGAAGCGCAAATTGCATACTCTGTCAAACGACCGTTTACAATCTCTTTGATTCGCATTGTAGCGGTTTGTTCCCCGCAGGATTGACATAGCATAATCGTTCCTCCCAATCAAAATCTCTTTAAAGTTGGAATTAGTATACTGCCAGAATGTGAAAAAATTATGAAATTCTCTTTTCTCTGTGGGCAATGCACACATTTTATGCTTTCTTCGTATACTGGCATGTAAAACAAAGAAGGAGGCAATACTTTATGTGCAATAATTGTGGTGGATTCAGTGGATGCAGTTGGATTATCCTTCTGATTATCATTCTCGTATGCTGTGGCGGCGGCAGTGGCTGCGGCAGTGGCTGTGGCAACGGTTGTGGCGATGGCTGCGGATGCAATAATAACAATTGCGGCTGCTAATCCTACTAATCTGCAAGTTCCTAGCATTTGAATGAATAAGGGCTGCGGAAGATACTTCCTGCAGCCCTTATTCTTTATCTTCAGGATTTCTTTTTAGATATCCTTCTTTTTTAATGCTTCTCCAAGTGCCTTGGCAATCTGATCCGGACAGGAAGTAGATTTGAATCCACAACGCACTCCAGAAAAACGGTCGATCACATCCTGTGCTTTCATCCCTTTTACCAAAGCGCAAATCCCCTTTAGATTTCCATTGCACCCCCCAATGACTTTCATATCCTGTATCCGATCTCCATCAAGCTCTAACTGGATCTCACGAGAGCAAGTTCCTTTTGTCTTGTAGTTATATTTCATCGAAAAACCCTCTCTTTAAAGCACGTAAAATCTTTCGGTAAGATTTATTTTCGGAGCGCTGCCGCACGCTTTTTCAGCAGCTCAATTTGGTCATCCTCCGTCAAGCAGGCACCGACCTCTGTCCGATGATTCGTATACATGCCGTGAAAATCGCTACCACCGGTCATGGCAAGATGATATTTTTGAGCAACCGCACGAGCTTTTTCCTCATCGTCTTCCTTGTTGCAGGGATGATTGACTTCTACACCATCCAGCAGTCCTTCAGAGGCAAGCTTTTCCAGAAGCGGGAATCCATCATAAAGACAGGGATGAGCAAAAACAGTCACTCCTCCTGCATCGTGAATTTGCTTAATCACATCGCGGGTATCCGGGTAATGAATCGCACTATAAGCAAGTCCCACCTTACGATCAAAAAGTTTTCGATAAACAGGCCCATAAAATTCATCTGTACATCCGGCATCGATCAATGCGTGCATCACATGTTGCTTATAAATATTAGTGCTGCCCTGTGCTCGGCGCATAATCATCTCTGCTGTAACCGGATACAAGCGAATCACTTTTTGAAGCATTACTAAGGACGCACGCCTGCGCGCATCACTGGTATGCTTACAAAGGCCCTCCAGACGGTCTGTATTGGAACAGAAATAGCACAAAATATGAGCACGTTTTCCTGTCTCGGTATCGGCGGTAGAAAACTCTGCCCCAGGAATCACTTCAATTTCATTTCGCTTTCCATAAACCTTTGCTCTGATTGCTCCTGCAAAGGTATCATGGTCGGTCACCGCCACTGTTTTAAGCCCTTTCCGTTTTGCAAGCTGCAATAGTTCTTCAATGCTGACAGAACCATCGGAAATCTTGGTATGGCAATGCAGATCTGCTGGCACCCAATCACCCCACCTTTTTATTTTCTAAAAGTTTACATTTAACTGTTGTTTTTTTATTCTATTCGTATTATAATACAAATTTTATAGTTTTGCAACAAACGTTTTTTGTCCTTCGGCGGAATAAAGGGTCACCGTTTTAAAATGGTGACCCTTTAAAAAACACATTCTACTTTAAAGTGCAATTTTTTGAATTCGAAAAGAGCGACGATTTATCCACCAAAGGATCACATCTGCCAATAATATAATTCCCCAAAAAATCAGAAGAACATGCGCAGAAAAAACTAAAAGACCAGTAAACGGTACAATACAGCACAAAGTCAATGGAAAAGCCAGATATGCACTGGTCTGAATGCTTTCGAGATAAGAACCGCTCTTAAAGAAACCGGCCGCTGTAAAAAGCGTACCCAAAACCGTGATCGACGGCGCAAGCAAAACAAGCACAATCAACCATTCCAGACGAAAGAAAAACGGAACCTTTAAAAGGATATCTCCGATTGAAAGCACCAGAGCCATCAAAGCAAAAGAGATCGCCGTAGTAACAGCAGAAATCATGATACAGCAAATTGCCTTGATCTGAAAGACTCTCGAAGTCCGGACCGGTGTTAAAAGCAAAGACTCCAGCGTTTGACGATCTCTTTCTCCCACGAAGCTGGAAGCCGCCGTAACGCAGGAACAAAGAAGTGGAATCATTAAAAACAGCATCGGACAGATATACCGGCTAAAAATAGCAAATAGAGCCTGCCGTTCATTCATCCATTCATTTTTCGTTGTTAAAAGAGCCATCAGTCCGTCTCCCAGAGGAGCGTGCTGATGAAAGATCATCAGCATTGCAAGATATCCGCCTGGAATCAGCAAGGCCAAAACAATTGGAATGATGATCATACAACTGCGCGCTACACGGTCGTTCCAGATTTCAGTAAGCTCTTTTCTGATAAGAATTCTGTCTGTTTTTACTGCCCGCCTTTTGTGCATTCTGTCATTCCTCCTAAAAAGGCTTTATAAATATTTGTCAAAGTCGGTTTTATAATTCGCGCCTCATAAATATCATGCCCTTTTGCTACCATTTCACGGAGAATTTCAGGCATTTCTGATTCATTTTGAATTTTTTTCCCCCAAAAACCATCTTCCTGCAAAGTCCAATCCTGCAGATGATCCTCTTCGGGAATCCGCAGCACTGCTTTCGGCCAGCAGCCTGCTTTCTCTGAAAGCGTATGCAAATCTCCATCTGCAATCAAGCATCCATGACTCAGCACCCCAAACTTTTCGCAGAGCACTTCTGCTTCCTGTGGAAAGCGCGTACACAGCAAAACCGTCATTCCCTCGTTCTGCACAATTCCAAAAATCAGGTTCAGCACAGCAAATGCTGTATCCGAATCAAGTCCGCTGACAGGTTCATCCAATAAAAGCACACGCGGCCGATGCATGAGTGCACGCGCAAGCGATAAGCGCTGCGCTTCACTCGTTGTATACCTCCAGACTTTTTGATCCCGAAGCGGCAGAATATCCAATTCCCGCATCAATTCTGCTGCACGTTCCCCACATTCTGTTCTTTTTAGTCCGGAGATGCCTCCGAAGAACAACAGATTTTCCCATCCGGTCATCTGTTTATACAATCCCGCCGTCTGTGTTAACACTCCGCAGTTCTGGTGGATCTGTTCGGGCGCTTTCATCGGGTTCCAATTTAGGACGGTACATTCTCCCGAAGTGGGCTTTTCGAGGCCGCTTAAAAGCTTTACCAAAGTTGTCTTTCCGGCACCTTTTCC
>DIQY01000101.1 GCA_002424295.1 Ruminococcaceae bacterium UBA5450
TCAACTTCCACCAGAATTACTTTTACCTTTTTTTCTTCATTTTCCAGCATAAGAACCCTCCGACTGCGCAATTTTGTGTCTTCTATTTTACTGCAATTATTTTAGTATTGCAAATCATCGAAAAGCTATGTATTCATATTCTGTATTTGATTCGTTAAAAGAATTGTGAACCTTTGTAGTGCTTGTATTGGTATCCTGCATCACGGTAAGACTGGTCCCGTCGAGGAACAATCCTGCCATCGCTTCTCCCGATGAAACCGCAAACGCACAATAGGCTCCTAATTCTCCGCTGGTACGCATTCCAACCGCAGATAGATTCTGACGATAGACAAGGACCAGCCTTGCCGCAAACGGCAAAGAGATTACCTGCTGTGCCTTACCGTCTCCTACATAAGAATTTATCGTCATCGGCACTGGATCATCTGCATTTTTATGGCGGCTGTTATCGTTAAAATGTGCTGTCAAAAGGCCGTCAATCAGTTGATTGTCTTGTGCAAAATCCAAACGAACAGGTTTATCGTCCGCTTTCCAGTCATGCAGCCCAAGAGAAGTTTTATTTTGATTTGACAAATTATTTTCCCCCTTTAAATTTCAATCACACCATCTGTCTGGTCCATTTGCTCCCATGAAAGTCCTCTCCTGTCCAAATCAGACCACGTAAGATTTCGATTATCTAAAGTTTCCCAAGCGTCTTTTCGATGATCAACCAAACCAATCAGATGGACTGGAAAAAAACGCCTTAAAATTCGGACTGAACGAGCAAGATTTCGCGGCTCCCCCAAAAGGACAAAACGAATGGTACCTTCTTTCGGATACTCCTCTACATTGCAGGAAAGCCCCGCTGCCTGTGTAATTTTTTCCATATCACACTTTGTAAAATGGTCATCGTCAAGCGAAAAGAGAACTTTTGCAGCACTTTGCTGTTCCGCAAGTGTTCCATCTGCTGTTCTAAGTTCTTTTGAAAAGAGTTCCAGTCCCCAACTCTCTGCGGTCGCTGCAAAATTTTCCCGATAAAGCTCCAGAAGGGTTTGTTCACATCGATCCAGTACGGAAGCGTATGCTTCTAGTTCATGATCAACGGTAGTGGTACCATCTAAACGATAAAGAGGGATTGCTTTCATTTGTTCTTTCATTCGTTCTAATGCGCCCATTTTCAGCTCTTCTCCTTTACCATAATCGTTCCGGCAATCAGAAGCTTATTTTGGGTCGGAACTGACGTCCCATAAAAATAGACTGTCATATCCGTAACTGCTCCGGTCCCATAAATGGCAGCATAAACAGCACTATAAGTAAGTGGCTGTCCAATCTTTAAGGAATCAAATAAGCCAAGAATTGCGGACTTACATTGAGTGATTGCCGCCTGCTTATCGACTCCTTCTGTAAATACAAGCTGTGCTTCTACATCAAGAGAAATAACAGAAATCGGATGAGTTGAAACTGTCACGTTGAGTTCACGGGACTTTTGAAGATCCTGTTCAACTTCCGAAAGAAGTGCATCCGATGGGACTCCGCCTGTTGCAGCAATATATACTCCAACGGTTCCCACTCCGTTTTCTCTTGGTACTACATAAACGTCTCTGACTCCTTCATGGCTCATTGCTTTGTTTTGATAAAACGCTGCATTGCTGCCGGTACTGATTTGGCTGAAACTATCCTTGATTCTCTGCCGCAGCATCTCATCAGATTCGGTATCTGTCCCTCCGGAAAAATCAGACAAATTCGTAACCGTTTCAATTCCTGAAACGGCCGTAACAAAATGGGTAATTGTTCCCGCTTTTGCGTTTCCTGAAATTCCCCCTTTTTGAGCTTTTGCTTTGATTGAAACCGAAAGTTGGTTAATTCCAAGGACCCCTTTCTCTATCGTTTCAAAGGCAGTGCCATCCTGTGTCTGACAAATTGTTCCTTTTGGAATTGCAACATCAAACCAAAGCGCTTTTGCCCTTTTAAACTGCAAAGTTCCGAAAGCCGCAGTTCCTTCTATTCTGGTTAAGCCGCGCTCCAGCGCATGTTTGTCGAGTTCTTCCCCTTCTGCAGTTGTAAAGTTCATTTGCTTCTTCATCCAATCAAGTTCTGCAAAAAGGTTATATAACTCTCCTGCCAACACGCGGAATCGGATTCCCAAATCAGAAGCTTCATCTGGAAAAGTCCCTGATTTTTCGAAATAAAGATTTTTCATTTCTCCTACTAAGTCTTCATAAGTAATCATCAAGAATATTTCACCTCGATTTTTCTGCGTTCGTTAAAAATTTCCACTATAAAAGAAATTCTGTCCTCATAAATTTCTGCCGAAATCACTTTCGCCTCCGGCATGGGGAGCAGCGCTTCAGCCGCCATAGAAAGTGCAATATTTTCGCTTTCCGGAGCCGAACGATCCAACTCAAATAAGTGGCTTCCAAACTCCGGCGCATACCAAAAAGCGCCTTTTTTTACATTTAATCGGAATGCCGCCCGCTGAAACAATGCGTTTATTCCATCCAGCATCTGAAACTGACCGGCCGCATTTTGCAGAATATCTCCATCTTTTAAAGCTGCCTCCACACAGTCACTCCTTTTTTGCTGCGAATACCTGTCCGTTAAGGACAATTTCGCCGTTATTTTTTAAATAAATTTGCGCTCCTCCCTGTGAAAAGAGAAGCAATTCTCCGGGTTCCAGATTCTTTTCAGTCTGGACTGCCCCGATCGACGTTTTTCCCAAATTGGTATCGACCAAAATTGTCTGCGCACTCATGGGAGCCTTCCAAAGGATTCCCCATGGCCCAACTTGTGCAACATTTCGATATTCGGAATCCGTCTGAAGGCTTTCGTCTCCTATTACATCTGCCACTTTGCCTGCGGGCGATGATTTCGCAAGATTGCGCATTTTTTCCGTCAGCCACATTTTAGCTTCTCCTTTCGCAGGGTAAGTCTCGTTGACTCCCCTTGTTCGTTTAAGCAGTAGCGAACTGCAGAAACGACCCAATCAGATTCTCCATGAAGCCAAACGGGCTGCAGCGGATGCGCAGCAACCGCTCCCGCACAAAGTACCTGCACCGTTTCCTCTTTTTTGAGTGCTTTCTGTAAAGCGGCCTGTGGATCGGCAGAAAACCGCCTGCGCAAAATTCCCATCGATTTTGTCTCGACATCTTCCTCCATTAATTTCCAGTTGTTTTGCTCTTTGCCGTAAACTGCAGAAACACGCTGATAAATGGATTGTCTCCGTATTTCCTCCAAAATTTTCTGCCCATTGTCTCCTAAAATAAGGATCGGATATTTGGATTTTTTCATGGAAAGAGTCCATCCATCTGCAAAAAGGGTTTTGCCAAGAAATTTTTTGCAGAATCCGTTAAGCGCCTGCCATTCACTTTTTCCCTTTTCCACCGAATAAGAGGTCTTCATAAACTCATTTTCTTTTTCAGAAAGATAAAATCCATAAGGCTCTGCACAGGCAGAAAATAAAATTTGCAGACTGGGATTAGGATAAGTTACCGGCATTGCTTCACTATCAAGTAAAATCCCAACGGGGCTTCTTGCCTGCAAAAAAAGTTCGGCGCTGTTTCCAAGGAACGTGCGTATCTCATCCAGTATTCCTATAAAAGCAGTTACTCCACTATCATTTGTCACCTGAATCTTTCCGCCAAAAAATTCTTTATCCACCATTGGAAAGGTTCCCTTGAAGGAAGCTGCCGGGGAATCCTCCTCCCAATCTATTTGTATCGAAACGGGCTGGGGCAGCCGTAAATGCTGCCCCTTCCCGGAAATATAATCATAAATCATCAGAAAAGGATCAACTTCTTTCCTATCGGAAGCTGATCAGGTCTGCAAATCCAAGGATTCTTTTCCAAGAGAAGGTCAACCGTTGTATGGTTGCGAATTGCCTCCACCCAGAGAGAACCTTCTTTTCCGATAATCGTTTCTCGCGGCTTTTCAACCGACTTGCTCTGCAGAATTTCAATAAAATGAAACAAATAAGCAATCCGGTCGGGTCGCGGAGTTCCCTCCAATTTGAGTTCCTCAAAAATCGCTTCAATCGGAACAGACAAGCCCGGCGCTGATAAAATTCCTTTAGGATTCTGTAAGAGTTCGGCTAAATGATTAAAAACCGCTCTGGCATTTTCTCCTAAAAAAATCCCTTTTCCTAAAATTTCTCGACCTTTTCCTCCCAGTTCCTGCAAAACTTCTCCATCATACGGCTGTTCCAAAGCATGTACTCTCCGAGAGGCCTTAATTTCCACTTGATCCGGTAAACGCGGCCAATAAAAATCACGAAAGCTCATCGTTTCACTCATTATGTATCCCCCTCAACAGAATGCTCTCCGCGTAAAACCTCCATCTCAAGCTCTTTGCTGATTTTTTCCGTAAGGCTTTCTATTTGTTCAAGTGTCATTTTCCGATCTCTCCCAACCGTCTTTTTGTTCTACAATACACCATGTATAAAGGCGTTTTTCTGAAACGAATACGCCATCTACGCGAAGGATCGTATAAAAATACTTTTCATCTCTCACTTCATCGCCGATCATTGGTAAAAAATCCGCAGGCGCAATCAGGCGATAGCATCTGCCTTCCTGCACTTTTCGATCAAGTGTCCGAAAAAGTCCGCGATAAGAATTTTCATTCCAAAAAAACTCATTTCCATATCGCAGCAGAAGACTTTTTACCAATTCCGAACGGCTCATAATATCCTCCCAAAATAAAAATGATCTTGAAGAAAAGGAGACGCTGCGCGTTTGGCTTGCTCCCATAGAGCTTTTTCCGTTGCGCCGCAACCGGATTGCATCCGGACTTCTCCTGCGGAGAAGCTGCCGCCGCCATTTAAAAGCGATGCCTGCCAATTTGCTAAAGCGGCGGCAGCGGCGCAGAGCAGCGTCTCTCCCCCTGGAATATCTTTTCGCCGCGCTTCTTCAATCTGAGCGATCGCGTCTCTCACCAAGGTAAAATAAGGCTGTGCTTCCTCCTCATTCAATCCCCGATAAAAAGCAAATCGCTCCATCACTGCCATTTCGTCCATCTGTTAAGCCTGATAAGTCAGCGTTTTAACGGCGCCGCCGAAAATTTTTGTAAAGCCTGCAATCATGCTGATGGAAGCGCGCTCCAACTGACGGTCAATCAGCTTATCATAATCGGTGACAATATCACCGGCCTGAACCATCTCCAATGCACAGGTGCTATCAAGGCCAACCACTGTTTTCGAGGGCACATCCGGTACATGCAAAAGATTTGCACCAACCGGTGTCCCCAATTTTCCGGTTCCCTGAAAATTAAGTCCCGCTTTCGCGTCTTTCAATTCGGAAATATTCAAAAGGTCCTGAACCGCTTCAGTTCCCGCCAACATAGTGTTCATTTGATAAGGAGAAAGAGAAGCCCAAAGAGAAACGAGATCTTTATAAGCAACTCCGCTGGTACCAGAAGCCGTAATGGAAGTAACATTATCTTTTCCATCGTCTCCATGAAGCAAAACATCTACCGCATCACCAAGCTGTGCACGGGCAATATAAGCGCCGATTTGGCGCAGCGTAACCGTAAAAAGGTCCAACCGCTGGAATCGTAAAGCTTCGTAGCTTGCCACCAACATGCGGCCACGTTTCTGAAGCTTCACCAGATGATCCTGCACATGCACAACGGTTTCCGGAATTTTTGCGCCTTCCGCTACCGGCTTAAGCGACTTTTCCTCATTCGTCGGCGTGCTGGTAATTGTACGGTAGTCAAGTCCTTCCACCTGTGTAGTGGTTGCCACAATCGAAGGAAGTAAGTTTTCCTGTTCTATTCCCTGACGAACCGCGCGGCAGACATATTCCGGGAAAAGGGCAGCACTATCGCCGGACTGGAAAAATTTTTCCACCCGGTCGCTGGTTCTCCCACTTACTCGGATGTCAAAACGCTTTAGCTGTCTCTGATAAGCATCCAAATTTTCGAGTGATGTACCTTTATAATTTTCAGAATGGTCCAAAGATTCCAGCACATCTGTAAAAGATTTTCCAGTGCCATACATTCCTTTTTCCAATCGCAGATTTTCATAAAAAGCCATAATAAAATCTCCTCTCTTAATTAAAGCATAATTCCGATTGTTTTAGCGCTGGGGTCTACACTGATAACTAAATAGCTTCGCCCACCCGTAGAAACAGTCGAAACGCTTTGCGCTCCAGAAGCTGCTAAGGTCTGATAGCCAACCTTTGGCGCTGTCCCCGTATAAGGGATCTCCCGATATCCGTCGAGCTGAACTGCTGTAAATCCATTTCTTACCGAATTTGCAACGCCGCAAAAGACATCTCCGCTCACACAGGGAGAAACCGTTCCGTTGTCGCTCATTTTTACCAGGCTTCCATAAACTGTGGTACCACCGCATGCAAAGGTCGCCATATTTTCTCCAAAACCATTCATAGAAATTTTCATGTTTTTTCCTCTCTCCTTTTTAGTGCAAAATCAAATACAATAGGGTTCATTGTCATTTTTCTGTGCTTTTTTTTCTCTGCGCATCAGCTGAGGCGCAAGCGGGAGCTTTTCCTGCAGATTTTTTTGCAGAGAATTTTCCACCTGCTCCAATTCCTCCGGCGAAAGTGCTAAGGCCATTCGTCGTACCGTATCGCCCTCAATTTCCGGATGCAGTAAAGAAATCGCTTTTACTGTTTCTTTCATCAACTTTTCGCGATACCGTTTTCCCCACGCTGCGTCGTCTTCCATTCCAGAATTTTTAAATCCTTTTGTTACTCCCGCTTCCCTCTGCGCGGGGACCGCTACAAAGCTCCATTCATAGGCGTCCTGCGGATTGGAAAGCACTGCACAGCAAACTTTGCCGTTATAAAGTTCTCCTTTTTGATGGCCGCAGGATTTTTCCCGTAAGTCTGTTCCACAGATCGAACAGGTCATACTTCCAACGGAACAGCCAACGCTGACTTCCTTTTTCATTCCGCTGTCAATTTCCAACATCAAATCGCGATTTTTATCGCATCGCGGCAGATAGGCCATTGCGACCAGTCTGCAATATGGCTCTCCTGCCATTGTTTTCCGACTTTGATCTGTTTCCAATGCCGTATCATAAATGCGGGCAACCTGTGTAGAAGCGTCCATACTATGATTAAAAATTCCGGTTTTTCCTAAAAACAGCTTCCCGAGATCAGAAAGAGCTTTTGTGGTAAAGCGCTCATAATCCCTGTCGATTTCGTTATCACACAACGCCACCCGAAAGGTATAAACTTCCTCTGCAGAAAATGGTCTTCGAGTGTATTGATTAATTTTATTCAGCGCATCTGTGTCCGGCAGAGCACCGCTTTTTAAAACGGTTCCATTACGCATTTGCATTCTCCTTTTTCAGTTTTCGAATTTGTTCCTCCAAAAGCTTTGTCTGCGCACGCACATGCGCCGCATTTGTAAGTTCTGTTGTATCCTGAAGCGAGATATCATCCCAGTCGATCGAGACTGTTCCGAAACTGCCGGAAAGTCTCAGCCAAAGTGTACTGATTTTGCGAATGACCGGTTCCAGAAGTCTTCGGTAGGATTCCAGTTCGCTAGTAAGAAGATCGGACTGCTGACTGCTCATTCGTTCTGTACTAGACCAAGAAAGGCCCAGTAAAAATGGAGGAATACCCAGCTTTGCAACAATCTGTTCCAGCATTTGCCGCACCGGAATTTCGCTGTTAAGGATCTGGTTATCTGCACCGATCGCCTGAATATGGACATTTCCTACCGCTACAAAATCACTTGGGTCTCTGGAAGTCATTGCCCGTTTCCATTGAGTTGCCATCTGTTCCGCACGTTCTTTTGCAAACGGTTCTCCGTCCCGTCCCGGCTCACAGGTTACAGCAAACCGAACATTTCCTACGCGCTCCCAGTTGACCCCTAACGTGTGAAAAATCTGCAATAAAATTCCCGTTACAAACGGCAGACTTCTCAAAAGACTTACCCCTTTTGCCGAACCTGGGGGCGGATTTAGCGCCGTTACCATCACCAGTTCCGGATAGGGAACTGGTTCACTGCCGGAAAGAGTCCGTCTTCTTACTTCGAGAGAAAGCGGCGTTTTAGCAATCAGTTCCACATCCCGCAAAGATGCATTGTAAAGAGCCGCAATCTGTCCGTTCTGTAAAACGATTTCCCCCACTGCATTGCCGTAAGTAAGCAGTTGATCAAGATATTCCAACAAAAAACGTTCCAGACCGCAGTTCGTAGCGTTCACCTGTACCGTCTGCAAAAAGTTTTGCAAAGGTGCTTCTTTGTCAACGTCACTGCAATGTACTTGGAAAGAGCCAATCAGCCGCAGAATCTTATCGATCGCAGCATCAATAATAGGGACCATTTGGCGCAATTGGTCATAAAGTTGCAGCTCACCGGAGTTCTGCGGAATATAGTCCCGCAAAGATTGAAAAGGATAAAGGCTATTTCTCGTCTGAACTGCAACTGCCGAAGGTTCCTGTTTCTTTTTGAATAAGGATTTCATGAATCCTCCTTTCCGCGGGGCAGAGCCAACGCCCACGCATTTTCCTCTCTGCCCAATAGAGTCATAACAAAATACCGGATATCGTCCATCGCATGATCCTCCTCTTTGACCGGTGCCTCACGGCTTTCCTGCCAGCGATATCGAGAAAATTCTCGAATGGTATTGCCGCAGGTACTGCAAATTCGAATTTTGCCTTCTTTTAAAGCAAGGTTTGTTTTTCGAATCCCTTCGAGTACATCATTTTTAGCAGGAATCACACGAAATTTCCCGTGGCGGCGAATCACTTCTATAAAACTTGCGGCACTAGGATCCACCGTAATCCAATGAATCTTTTTTCCTTCACAAAGCGTTTCGAGTGCTTTATAATGTTCCTCATCGGTGCGGGAATCACTTTGACGTCCGTCATAGTAATATTCGTCCACCCGGTACCAAACATTTTTCTTTCTTCCCCAAAGGCCAAAAGAACTTGGATTTTTGGTTCCGTAATCGCAACTAACCGCATATTCAGAGCAAACTCCCGGTGGAGAAAAGATCATCTGCGGCGAAGTCATAAATGGATAAATCAATCCCTGTGCACATACCCAGCGTCCCTTAATAAAGCGCTCATAAAAAGCACCCTCATAGAGCCGCTCATAGCGCAAACGTACCTTTTTTGAGAGCCCCGGATTATCCTCCATTGTAAAATGTAAATAAAAAGCATTCCTTTCTTTGCATTTTTTGATCCATTTCTGGTAAAACCAATGAGTAGGATCTTCTGGATTGCAGTTGAACCAAAAGCGAGAATTATCCACGCTGCAGCGCGCCAATGCTTGTTCCACAAAGGAACGCGGCATTAGGACAACTTCATCGAAAAAAACTCCGCAGAGTGTTAACCCCTGAATCAGCATGGCACTGCTTTCGTCTTTGCCTCCAAAGAGAAAAAAGCAGTTTTCCTTGTCTCCCTTTTTTACGAGAAACCTATTTTCGCTCCGACGAAGTGAAACCGAAAACCCGGCGGTATTGAGCATAGGAAGAAGATTTCCCATTAGATTTCGCCAAAGGGAGCGAATGGTTTTTCCACAGAACGCAAAACTTCCATGGTTAAAAGTACTCATTGCCCAAAAGATGAAACCCAGTCCCATTGATAGCGTTTTGCCGCTGCGCACCGCGCCGTCGCAGATAATCGCATCAAAATTTTCGGCTTTGCTTTCTCTGCACCACCACGTCATCGCCGTCAGTTGCTTTTTGCTAAACCGCAGAATCATGATCGTGATTGAGTGCTTTCGCACAGGCTGATAAAGCTTCCTGCAGCGGTTCTCCTTCCGAATGGTTTTGATAAGCTTCGAGACATTCCATTGCACGCAGTCGGTCGTAGAATTTAATTTCCAAAATGCCATCTTTTCCTCTGCGAATTTCCTGCACACAATAGAGATCCAATTTATCAAAATTCGGCAGTGATTCCTCTTCTCGTAAAAAGAGCAGCCGTACTGCACTTCCGATTCCGCCGAAGGCCAGTTTCCGGTAGCCGTCTTCCACGGTCTTTGGATATTTCATTTCATTCCTCCTTTCATTCCACCGGAAAACAGATAAAAAAATTCGCCTTAATCAGCGAATTCCTTAAAAATATTAATATTCTTTTATCAAAATATTGCATCTGGTTTTAAAAACGAATTGATTTTGTTTTCAAAGCGTGATACAATCATTTTAATAAAATGTAAAGGGGAGGTTTCCTTCTGTGCCCAATTACGTAATTGTCACTGATTCTTCTTGTGATCTCAACCAAGAGATAGCCGAACAGTTGGAGTTAAAGATTTTGCCGCTTTCGTTTCACATTGATGGAAAAGAGCATAAAAATGAGTTAGACTGGCCAGAAATTACGCCGGAAAAATTCTACAAAAAGCTGCGGGAAGGTTCTTCCTGTACGACCAGCGCCGTCAATATGGAATCCTTTAAAAATTTGATGGAAACCTATTTAAAAAAGGGGCAGGATGTTTTATGTCCTTGTTTTTCTTCGGGGCTGAGCGGTACCTACCAAGCGGCCAAAATGGCTGGAGAAGAGCTGACTGCTCTCTATCCGGATCGAAAAATCTATGTAATTGATACTCTCTGTGCATCACTTGGGCAAGGACTTTTAATTTGGTATGCTGCTAATCAGCGTTTAAACGGAAAATCAATTGACGAAGTACGGGATTGGATTGAAGAAAACAAACTTCATCTTTGCCATTGGTTTACGGTTGATGATTTAAATTTCCTTAAACGTGGTGGAAGAGTAAACAGTGCTGCGGCACTTTTTGGTACTGTTCTCGGCATTAAACCGGTCATGCATGTAGACAATAATGGCCGCTTAATTCCAATTAGTAAAGTACGCGGGCGCAAAGCTTCTTTGGATGCTTTAGTTGATCACATGGCTCAAACCGCAATCGACCCAAAAAATCAAACGGTTTTTATCAGCCAGGGGGATTCTAAAGAGGATGCAGAATATGTAGCAAATCAGATAAAAGAGCGATTGGGAACAAAAACTGTTTTTATCAATTTTATAGGCCCCGTGATTGGTGCCCATTCTGGTCCGGGAACGATTGCTTTGTTTTTCCTTGGAACTGAACGCTAAATTTAAAAATAATAAAAAGGCCTGTCCCGAAAAATCATTCGGTGGCAGGTCTTTTTGTTATTCATAAAATAATTACAGGGAACTTTGTTGTGGGTCAAGGAAAAGTTGTTTGCGTGCAATATCAATAAACGATGCCATTGATTTTGTCATATAAGCGCCTTTCCGATAAGCCAAAAACACTGGACGTTTAGAGCGTGGATCTCCAATTCGATAAAAAACCAGATGAGAATTTCCCGGCTGCATTTTTACTAACAAATCAGTAGCAAACGTAACCCCTAATCCCTGACTGCAAAAGTTATAGGCAGTCATCATCTGACTTAGGCGCATAGAAGAACGGGGTACAAAACCTGCTTCCTGACAGATTTCCACTCCTCTTGCGTAGAGATCATGTCCTGGTTTCATCAGAACAAAAAGTTCTTCCGAAAAACACTTTAAAGGAACTGCCGGCATTTTGGGGAGCTGATATCGATTCTCGTAAATATCTTTCACTGTCATCTGATATTTGCGTAATTTTTGATTGATGGGGTTTTCTTGGGGCACACAAAGCAAAACGGTTTCTTCAATAAAAGGGACCATCTCGTAAGCAGATTCTTTTACGGTACCGCCATCCATAATCAGATCGATTGGGTGCTCTTTAATTCTTTCGTAAAGAGATACCGAATCTCCTTCCACTACCTGTACCTGAATTCCAGGAAAACGACGTTTAAATTCCTTAATAATCGGCGGCAAAAGGTAAGAGGAATAAAAATGAGTCCCCCCGATTGTCAGCGTTCCGGTTTTCATATCAGAAAGATCATTTAAATAACGGATCAAATCTTTTTCATCAGTTAAAATTTTTTCCGCCGTATCGATATAAGCTCGTCCGGCTTCCGTCAGTTCAATCGGTGTCACATTCCGATCAAAAATTTTTTGTCCGATCTGATTCTCAACCCGTTTGACATAGGTACTCAGAGCGGGTTGAGAAATATATAAATTTTTTGCAGCCTTGGAAAAACTCCGCTCACGATAGACCTCATAAACATAAGCCATTTCCTGCAACATAAAATCGCCCCATAACATTTTATTATAATTGATATACAAATATATGTATTTGATTATATCAACAACTCATTGTATAATCAAGGTGCAGTTAAGGAATGACTTCTTACGAATAGATTTTTCCCGTTCCTTGGCCGTCTTACATTGATTATAAGGACTCGCT
>DIQY01000121.1 GCA_002424295.1 Ruminococcaceae bacterium UBA5450
TGCTTGGAGATGATGACGCGGGAAGAAAAGGAATATTTGAATCAATATCATAAAACAGTCTATGAAAAGTTGTCTCCTCTTCTTGAAAAAGAAGAACGTGAATGGCTGCAAAGGGCATGCCGCCCAGTTTCTGAAGGAGGAAATTTATGAGAAGCCTAATTGATCCGCTCGATTTGTCCATCAAGGAAATTAATTCTATTTTGGATTTGGCAGATGATATCGCGAAGGACCCTAAACGCTATCGTCATGTCTGTGACGGCAAAAAACTTGCGACGCTTTTTTATGAACCAAGCACACGCACACGCCTGAGTTTTGAAGCCGCCATGCTCAATATGGGCGGCAGCGTGATGGGATTTGCCACCGCTGATTCTTCCTCTGCTTCAAAGGGAGAAAGTGTGGCAGATACCATTCGCGTCGTTTCCTGTTATGCGGATATTTGTGCGATGAGACACCCCAAAGAGGGTGCGCCGTTAAGGGCATCCCTCTATTCCAAAATACCGGTGATCAATGCCGGAGACGGAGGGCATCAGCATCCGACACAGACTTTGGCGGATCTGATGACGATCCGGCAGAAAAAAGGGCGCCTTTCTCATTTGACAATTGGGCTTTGCGGAGATCTAAAGTTTGGCAGAACGGTTCACTCCTTGATTAAATCGCTTTCCCGGTATGAAGGAATCAGTTTCGTGCTGATTTCGCCGGAAGAGCTGCGCGTACCAAGCTATATTCTTGAGGAGGTTTTAAAGCCAAAAAGGATTTCCTATAAAGAAGTCAGCAACTTGGAGCTCGCCATGGGGGAACTTGATTTACTTTATATGACCCGCGTGCAGAAGGAGCGCTTTTTCAATGAAGCGGATTATGTTCGTTTGAAAGATACTTATATCCTGACTGAGGACAAGCTTCGCAATGCAAAACCGGATATGTATATTCTGCATCCATTGCCGCGTGTGAATGAGATTTCCTTAGAAGTGGACGATGACCCGCGCGCCGCTTATTTTGATCAGGTACAGAATGGCGTTTATGTACGAATGGCTCTGATGATGAAACTTTTGGGGGTGGAAAAGCCATGCTGAATATTGATTCTTTGCAGACTGGAATTGTCATTGATCATATTCCTGCCGGAGAAAGTATGCGCATTTATGAGCTCCTTCATCTGGAACAAATGGATTGTTGCGTTGCGGTGATTAAAAATGCACGCAGTACAAAATATGGGCGGAAAGATATTATTAAGATTGAGGGCAACGTTAAGATTGACCTTGATGTTTTGGGATTCGTTGATCCGAATATCACAGTCGATTTTATTGAGAATGGAAAAATCATTGAGAAGAAAACAATGACACTCCCTCAATACCTGCGAAATGTAATTAAATGCAAAAATCCTCGCTGTATTACAACGATTGAAGAAGAGATCGATCAGGTGTTTCAGCTTTGTGACCCTAAAGCAAGACGGTATCGCTGCATTTATTGTGAACAGGAATATTCTCCGAGACCATAAGATCATTTTAGGCCGACGTTTTGGCGTCGGCCTTTTTAATTGTTAAATTTAAAGAAAAATCCATAAATTTGAGCAAAAAATCGATTATAATAAAAAGCATAATCTCATTTTTAGGAGAGTGACTAAATGAACTGGATTGATAAATTGGATCGAAAATTCGGGAGACATGCGATTTCGCACTTGATGTACGGAATTTCTGCCGTGATGCTGATTGTTTACTTCGCAAATTTGCTGACCAGAGGGGCGGTTTATCAGCTGCTTTCTTTTAACCGTTCTTTGATCTTTTCCGGACAGATTTGGAGAGTAATCACTTTTTTGATTCTTCCGCCGAATAACTCTCCTATCTGGATTTTATTCAGCCTGTATTTTTATTGCCTGATTGGCAATGGATTGGAGCAGGAATGGGGTAGTTTCCGCTTTAATTTGTTCTATCTGATTGGTGCTTTGGGAGCAATCATTTCCGGCTTTTTGACGGGATATGCAGTCAATGATTATCTGAATTTTTCTATGTTCCTGGCGTTTGCAGCAATTTATCCGAATTTTCAGATCCTTGTCTTTTTCATTCTGCCAATCCAGATTAAATATCTTGCGGCTTTTGACCTAGTCTTTTATGCGTTTTCTTTTATAAGCGGAACTTTTTCAACTCGAATAGCGATTTTAATGGCACTTTTAAATGTAGTTCTTTTCTTCGGCAGTGATTTTTATCATCATTTAAAGGGGGAATCCGGTTATCGGCAGACACGCAATAACTGGAGAAATTTTTATCGACAATGATTTATGGAAAGGAAACATCCATGAAGAAAAAAATTCGAGCCTTGGCGGGCTTACTTTGTCTTTGCGTAATATTTTCCGGCTGCAGCTTTCATGATTTTCCGTGGGATTTTCAAAATCAGTATCAGCAGACTCAGACGGCGTCGGAGAGCAATTCACAGGCACAGGGAGATTCGAAAATCGAGCAGAAAAGCGATTATGAAAATTTGCCTGATGATGACTGCCGGACCCTTTATGATCAGCTTTTGTCGGCAGTGCCGAAAATTTCTACCCAGCAGCAGTCTGACGGAACTTATCCAATTCAGGAAGTCACTGTTTCGCAATCTCTTTCCGCTGCACAGATTCGGGAAAGTGTAAGGGCGATACGAAACGATCATCCGGAATACTTTTGGATAAGTACCGTTTATCAATATCGGTATTTCGGAGGCAACACTTCTGTACAGTTGTTTTCATACCTTTCACCGGAAGAAAGCACTCAGAATTCACAGCAGTTAAAACAGGTTATTGATGGAATTCTTGCCGATGTATCTGAGACCAGCGGCGATCTAGACCGGGAAATTGCAGTCTTCAACGCGCTTTCCGATCGCTGCAAATATGATTTTGATGCCGAAAAGGACGAGAGCAAATGGCGGGCTTATACGGCAGTTGGAGCACTCCTCGATGGGAAAGCAGTCTGCGATGGGTATGCGCGGGCCATGGAGTTACTATGCGCTTATGTGAAAATCCCTTGTAGGATTATTTATGGCACTTCTAAGGGTAGTTCTCATGCTTGGAATTTGGTTCAACTTGATGGGAACTGGTATCATTTTGATCCTACTTGGATAGACAATAACAGCATTCGTGCCTATGATGCTTTTAATGTGACAGACAACGTGATTCAGCTGGATCATACAATTAGTCCTATCAATGGAGAAGAAGACGGAAATTTTGAAATGCCCGCCTGTACGGCAACGGAAGATAATTATTTTGTTGCGCGGGGTATCCATATTAATAGGGCCGACGATTCGGATTCAGAAGGAATTATAAAAGCTTTAAAAGAAGCAATGCTTTCGGGAGATACAAATTTGGCCTTTTATATCGAACCTTCCATCGATTTTCAAACAGAATTAAAAGCACTTTTTTCGGGGGGGCCTTACCAATTTGAGAAATGGGTAGAGACAGCGAATTTTTTGTTGCCTTCAGAGAAACAGATTCATTACAATAATGTTCGTTATATTCCTTTTGAGGCAATGCATGGAATCAGCTTACAGCTTGATTATCAGGAATCTTAAAAAAGCAGATGATTATTCTATAAAAAACGATCTGCATGACATATAAAATGGTTATTAGGAAAAATGAGGAGGATCTTTAGTGTTACAGGACATTTTACCACATATTTATCATAATTCATTTGAGCTGCGTTCTGCAGAAGAAGAGGATGTTGTTTTTATTTTTCGGAGAAATCA
>DIQY01000100.1:0-20068 GCA_002424295.1 Ruminococcaceae bacterium UBA5450
GTTTCCTTAAATTTATGGTTTTCTATTTTACAATCACCGGAAGTTACAATTAAAATACACCCATATCCATCTCTTGCCACAAAAGAGATGGTCTTTGCAATCTGCGCCGGAACTACCCCAACTGCTTTTGCTGCCAGCTCAACCGTTGCACTGGAGGTATCAAACTCCATCACGCGTTCTCCTAATCCATAAGAAGAAAGATATTCCTTTACTTGTTTGGCGGCTTCCTCCATATTTTCCCTCTTTTCCAACTGCTTTATTAATTAGTATAACATACCGAATTAAGATTAGAAGACAAGCCCCTTCATTTTTAGGCGTTTTCAGCAAAACGTCTAAAAATGATTAATGCTTTTGTACAATCTAGTTTAATAATACAATGCTTTTCCTCATTTTCTAAAGATTGCGTGAATGAATTATGAATGAAAGAACTAGACATTTGGACGAATCGTGCTATAATAGAAAACGTCTGCAAAGGTATGGAGGTAAGAATGACAAAGAAGAAAAAAATCACAATTTCCCTCTGTGCGGTTCTCGCTGTAATTGCCGCAGTTCTTATTTATCTGTGGGTTAATTACGGCTACCGGACACAAAGTCAAGAAT
This sequence comes from Ruminococcaceae bacterium UBA5450, assembly GCA_002424295.1. Taxonomy (GTDB): domain Bacteria; phylum Bacillota; class Clostridia; order Oscillospirales; family Acutalibacteraceae; genus Caproicibacterium. The sequence goes on from DIQY01000100.1 coordinate 601, forward strand.
CCACAAGCTGGGCAATGGGTACTTATGTTCAGCAAGTTGTTTATGGCAAAAATGCGCAAGCCGCTTTAACAACTGGTTCTCAGGCGGTTACCGATTTAGAGGACAAAATCTCCTGGCGAGTGGATGACAGCGACGTTTCTCGTTTAAATGCTGCTGCTGGCTCTACATGGGAAAAGATCGACCCCAAAACCCTTTCTATTCTGAAAGTCAGTTTGGATGTTGCACAGAAAAGCAATGGACTTTTTGATCCGACCATTCTGCCGATTACTTCTCTGTGGAATTTTGGCGGCAGCAATCAGCGGGTTCCCTCTGAAGACGAGTTGCAAAAATTTCTGCCTTACGTCAATTACCAAGATCTCAGGATCAATGAAGCCGACAGCACTGCTTCCCTTAAAAAGCACTATGAAGGCATTGACTTGGGATCAATCGGAAAAGGCGCCGCTTGTGATGAAGTTGTCACAGCCTACCAAAATGCTGGAATTGATGCCGGCATTGTTGCGGTCGGCGGCAGTATCGGGCTCTATGGAAAAAAACCCGGAAACTCCAATTGGAGCGTTGCAATTCGTGACCCGAAAACCGAAGACGGAAATGCAGGCAGCATCGGTACCATCGGTATGGAAGGTGGACAGTTTGTCTCCACCTCAGGCACTTACGAAAAAGAATTCACGCAGGACGGTAAAACCTACCATCACCTACTGAATCCTAAAAACGGAATGCCGCAAGACAATGGACTTGTTTCTGTTTCTGTTGTCTGTGACAATGGTGCTTTAAGTGACGCACTTTCCACCGCCTGTTTTGTTCTCGGTTTGGACGATGGGATGAAGCTTGCCGAAAGTTATCAGGCCGGGACCGTTTTTGTAGACCAAAACGGCAAAGTAACGGTCAGCAGTGATCTCAAAGGCAAATTTCAGCTGACGAATACTTCCGACTATTCGATGGCAAGTTGATCGCAAACTTATTTTTCAGATTAGGTGTTTCCACATGTTTAAGAAAAAAGATTTATTATTGATTATTCCTTTCTTAATTCTTGGCGTTTGTTTGCTCTTCTGGACTCAAAAAAGCCATGATGCAGGAATCGCAGTGATAGAAGAAAACGGAAGTGAAATTGCCCGCTATGATCTTGCAACACAAACGCAGACAGAAGTAATTGACATTGGTGGCGACTATCATGTAAAACTTCTTCTAGAACCCGGAAAAATTTCTTTTCAAAGCAGTGATTGTCCTGATCAGATCTGCGTACGAACCGGAAAGATTTCCAGCCCAGGCCAAGTGGCTGTCTGTCTTCCGGCAAAGGTCGTTGTTCGGATCATTGGAAAGAATAGTCAAGTGGATGGTATGACCGGATGAAAGATTTAAATAATATCTCTAAAAACACGAAAGACGTTGCTTTTATTGGACTGTTGGGAGCTTTGGCACTTGTGCTTTCCGGTTTGGAATCTTTGATTCCCCCTATTCCCATGCTCCCACCAGGAGCAAAATTGGGGCTGTCCAATATTGTTACAATGTATGCGGCCGGCTCGGTCGGCCTAATCCCGGCACTCTGTATTGCTCTTCTAAAAGGGCTCTTTGCCGGAATGACCCGCGGATCGGTTGCTCTCATGATGAGCACCGCCGGCGGGCTTGCCAGTACCTTTGTTATCTGGCTTCTTCTTCGTATAAAATCTCAGCCGTTTGGCTATATCGGTCTCGGTGTAGCCGGTGCTCTTACTCATAACGGTGCCCAACTTTGTGTTGCCGCACTGTTGACAACTCCGGCTGTGGTTTTTTATATTCCCTGGTTGATCCTATTTGGAATTGGAACTGGTATCATAACCGGTCTGGTCCTTAGAATCATCCTTCCGATCCTTGGGCGGATCCATACCTAAATATGTAGGTATGCAATTTATGTGACCTTATTTTTTATAATAAATAAGGAAAGTATTGGAGGCAGAAACATGGAATTGAACTTTCCCTCAACGCCATTTAAAACACATGGCGGTGCTGCAGTTCCTCATCGCAAGAACACAGCACAAAAGCAATCCGTTTCCATGCCGGCACCTTCACAAGTCGTGATCCCTATGTCCATGCATGTGGGTGCGCCTTGTGTTCCGCTGGTAAAAACGGGTGACCTTGTCACGGTGGGACAAAAGATCGCCGAAAGTCCTGCTTTTGTCAGTGCACCGATCCACGCAACCGTTTCAGGCAAAGTGAGTGGTATCAAAAAGGTAATGCTGCCAGGCGGCAATTACACCGATGCCATCATTATTGACTCGGACGGTGAAATGACCGTATCTCCGGATGTAAAACCTCCGGTGGTCAATAGTTTGCAGGATTTCCTCTCTGCTTTAAAAGAGAGTGGTCTGGTCGGTTTAGGCGGTGCAGGTTTTCCTGCACATGTTAAGTTGAATGTGCCCAAAGATAAAAAGGTGGACACTCTGATCATTAACTGTGCAGAATGTGAGCCCTACTTGACCCCAGATAATCGAGAAGCTGTGGAAAACACAGCTTCTGTGGTAGAAGGCGCCGGTATCGTCAAAAAATGGCTGGGACTGGAGCGCTGCATTATCGCTATCGAAAACAATAAGCCGGATGCAATTGCAGCAATTAAGAAAGAACTGGAAGACAAAGAAAAAAGCCAAAATGATACGATTCGCGTTCTCCCCCTGCGTGCTACTTATCCGCAGGGCGCCGAGAAAGTTCTGATCAAGGCCTGCACAGACCGAGAAGTCGGTATGGGCAAACTGCCTGCAGATGCCGGATGTATCGTTATGAATATTACTTCCTGCGCTTTTGTTGCCGATTATATGAGAACCGGCATGCCGCTCGTTAAAAAGCGTCTGACCGTCGATGGTTCCGCAATTAAAGAGCCAATGAACGTAGTGGTTCCGATCGGGACAAAAATTTCTGATGTGATCGCTTTTGTCGGCACAAAAACAGAGCCCCGCAAAATCTTAATGGGCGGCCCTATGATGGGTATGGCTGTTCCAAGTATGGAAGTCCCCATTCTGAAACAAAACAATGGTCTCCTCTGCTTTGATGAAAAAGATGCTCATATGCTGGAGCCTACCGCTTGCATTCGCTGCGGACGCTGTGTTATGGGTTGTCCAATGAATTTGATGCCTGCTCGTCTTGAGACTTTTTCTAAAGCAAAAGATGTTGATCAGCTGATCGAATTCGATGTAATGAACTGTATGGAATGTGGTACCTGCGCCTTTAATTGTCCGGCTCATCGTCCGCTTGTTCAGGCGATTCGCCTTGGCAAAGGACTTGTTCGTGCAAAACAGGCTGCTGATAAAGCTAAGGCCCAAAAAGCAAAAGAAGCGGAGGGGAACAAATAATGGCAGAAAAACTAATTGTATCTTCGTCCCCGCATATTAAAGCCGGCATTACCACCCGCAAAATTATGCTGGACGTTATTATTGCTTTGATTCCTGCATGTATTGCTTCCATCATTTATTTTGGATGGCAGGCAGCCATGCTCCTTGTAGTATCTGTTATCACCTGTGTGGTCGCTGAATACATATGCCGCAAGGTGATGAAACGCGACAATACGATCGGTGATCTTTCGGCTGTCGTTACCGGCCTTTTGGTTGCAATGAATGTTCCCAGCAGCTTAAATCCCTTTATGATGATGCTGGGCGATGTCGCTGCAATTGTTGTCGTTAAGCAGATGTTTGGCGGCATTGGTCAAAACTTCGTCAACCCTGCGCTGATCGGACGTATCATTTTGATGAACTCCTTCCCCGGCCCCATGAGCAGCTGGACGATGACAAACTACGCGATCGACGGTGCTACCACTGCAACTCCTCTGGGCATTGTTAAGATGGGCCTTTCCGATCCGCTTCCGAACTATCTGCAGATGTTCCTCGGCAACCGCGGAGGCTGCCTCGGCGAAACTTGTGGACTCGCACTTCTGATCGGTTTTGCTTATCTGCTGATCCGCAAAGTCATCTCTCCGGTTATTCCGCTCTGCTATATCGGCACTGCTGCTTTAATGTCTGCACTCCTTGGCAGAGACGTTTTGTTTGATATCCTGGCAGGCGGCTTGCTGCTCGGTGCTATCTTCATGGCAACCGACTACACCACCAGCCCAATTACCATAAAAGGCCAAGTAATTTATGCAATTGGCTGCGGTGTTCTCACGATCCTAATTCGTAAATTTGGTGCTTTGCCAGAAGGTGTCTCCTATTCCATTATTATCATGAATCTTCTCGTCCCGCTGATTGAACGCGGAACACGCCCGAGAACATTTGGAAAGGAGCGTGCAAAGAAATGAAACTGAATCCAAAGGATATTTTAAAGCCAACTCTGGTTCTTTTCGTAATTTGTTTAGTCGTTACCGGCGGACTTGCCTTTACGAATAAGGCAACAAAAGATCAAGTTGCACTCATCAATAAGCAAACGGAATCCGATACTCAAAAGCGTGTTCTTTCCGCTGCTGATTCATTTGGTGAAAAACAATCTTTCGGCGACGGAAACGAAAACAACTATGTTGTAGCAAAACAAGGCAACGAAGTTGTTGGTTATGTCTTCACGACTTCCAGCAAATCTTATGGCGGTGCCATTAAGGTGATGACCGGAATCGATAAGACTGGAAAAGTCACCGGTGTTGAACTGCTTTCTACCAACGACACTCCCGGTCTGGGCTTAAATGCTCAAAAATCAGAATTCCGTGATCAATACAAAAAAGCAATTCCTTCTTCTGGTCAATTTACGGTAACAAAATCCGGCGAAACAGGCGACGATAAAATCAATGCTTTAACCGGTGCTACAATTACCAGTAAAGCAGTCACCTCCGCCGTAAATGATGCAATTAAGGAATTTAACACTGTGAAGGGGGGCGCTTGAGATGGAAGAAAAGAAAAGTCTTTGGCAAGAATTTACAAAAGGCCTCATTCGTGAAAATCCAGTTTTGCGTCTTGTCCTTGGGTGCTGCGCAACGTTGGCTCTTTCAACCAGCGCAAGCAATGCAATCGGTATGGGGCTTGCCACAACCTTTGTTCTTATTTGTTCCAACTTTGTAATTTCTTTGCTTCGAAATATTATCCCGGATACGGTTCGTATTCCCTGCTACATTGTTTTAATTGCAGGTTTTGTTTCTTTTGTACAAATGCTGATTGAAGCCTATTCTCCCGCTTTGAAAGCTGCAATGGGCATTTATCTACCTCTTATCGTTGTAAACTGTATTATTCTTGGCCGTGCAGAAGGCTTTGCAAATAAGCATAAGGTGTTGCCTTCCATCTTTGATGGTCTTGGAATGGGACTCGGTTTTACACTGACCCTGTTCGTTATGGGCTGCATTCGTGAACTGATCGGTTCTGGCACAATTCTTGGATTCCAGATTATGCCCACTTCTTACCCTGGAATCATTCTTTTCCTCTTGCCTCCCGGCGGCTTCTTCGTCTTCGGTATTTTGATGGCAATTACGAATAGAATTGCAGAGGGCAAAGGCGAGCCTGTTTCTGAACTTGGCTGTGCTCACTGCCCAATGGCAGGCTGCTGCTCAATATCGGCTCAAAAAGAGAAGGGAGCTGACAAATAATGGATTTTAAATCATTACTCGCCATCTTTCTGGCAGCTATCCTGACTGAAAACTATATTCTGAATAAGTTTCTTGGTATCTGCCCGTTCTTAGGTGTTTCCAAAAAGTTGGATACTGCTACTGGTATGAGTGTGGCCGTTATCTTTGTTATGGTCATCTCTACTGCAGTTACCTATCCGATTTACACTTATGTGCTAGTTCCGAACGGCCTATCTTACTTACAGACCGTGCTTTTCATTTTAATTATCGCTGCGTTGGTTCAGTTTATTGAAACTGTTCTCAAAAAATATATTCCTACTCTTTATCGGGCTTTAGGAATCTATTTGCCCTTAATCACTACTAACTGCGCAGTGCTCGGCATTACCATGCTGGTAATTGATAAGGGTGAAAATTATATTGAAGCGCTGGTCAATGCACTTGGTTCCGGTGTCGGATTCCTTGTTGCAATGGTAATCTTTGCCGGTATCCGCGAGCGCCTAGAGCACAATGATATTCCAAAATTTCTCAGAGGGCTTCCGACCACTTTGGTCGCAGCTTCTCTAACAGCTGTCTCCTTCCTTGGATTCCAAGGCTTAGTTGATGGCATGCTGCGTTAAGGAGGGCTAAAAACGATGAATGAAATTACATTCCCAATTGTTTTAGTCGCCGGAATCGGTATTTTGTGCGGTGTCGTTTTGGCAATCGCTTCTATCATTATGGCCGTTCCCAAAGACGAAAAAGAGATTGAAATTCGCGACGTTCTGCCCGGTGCAAACTGCGGCGCCTGCGGATTTTCCGGCTGCGACGGCTATGCTGCCGCTTTAGCAAAAGGGAAAGCACAACCTGGACTTTGCGCCCCTGGCGGCGCTGCTGTTGCAGCAGCTACAGCCAAAATTCTTGGTGGCAGCGCTGGCACTATAGAAGAAAAAGTCGCTGTCGTCCACTGCCTCGGAAGTAATGACAACACACAGAACAAGGTCGTTTATGAAGGAATTGAATCCTGTGCAGCTGCTAACATTGTTGCGGGCGGCGTTGCTGACTGCGAATATGGATGCATGGGAATTGGCGACTGCGTAAAAGCCTGCCAATACAATGCCATTGAGGTTTGTAACGGCGTTGCGCGTGTTGATCCTTCCCGCTGCAAAGGCTGTACCATGTGTGTAAAAGCATGCCCGAAGCATCTGATCGATATGGTTCCTAAAAAGAAGCAGGCCGTTAACTTTTGCCAGAACTGTGACAAAGGTCCAATGGTCATGAAAGTCTGCAAAGTGGGTTGTATTGGCTGCATGAAATGCGTTAAAACATGCCCACAAGGAGCAATTAAAGTCGATAAATTCCATGCGATTGTCGATCCTTCCAAATGTATTGGCTGTGGTGCCTGTATTGAAGTTTGTCCTCGACATTGCTTAAAGATGATGGACGTTTGATTCTTTCTTGATTTTATAAAAAAGCCGTTTGCACATTTTCATTTTAAATAAAATGGTTTAAAACCTCATTATTTATCAACAGCAATCTTCTCGAAGAATTTTTTGCACTGCCGATGCAGATTGAAGCAAAAGTTTTTTCTCTTCCTCATTTAATGGGATATCAAGCACTCGCTCCACTCCCTTACTACTGAGAATTGCCGGAACTCCCATGCAAATATCAGATAATCCATAATGTCCGTCGATAAAAGTGCTCACCGACAGAATACTGTGCTCATCACGCACAATACTCTCACAAATTCTGCGGCAGCTGCTTGCAATTCCATAATAGGTGGCACCTTTTTTCTGAATAATTTGATAGGCACTATCCCGCACTTCTCGATATAAATCTTTGAGATCTGAATCTTTTAAGGTTTCCCCTATCGCCGCACAGTAATCTTTTAAATCAATCCCCGAAATATTTGCACTGCTCCAAACAGGCAGCTCACTATCTCCATGTTCTCCGATAATAAAAGCATGCACCACTCTTGGATCCAAAGATAGTTTTTTCCCTAGAAGATATTTTAACCGTGCCGTATCCAGCACCGTTCCACTTCCAAAAACATGTTCTTTAGAAAAGCCTGAATATTGCAGAGCTGCATAGGTCAAAATATCTACTGGATTGCTTACAATCAGCAAAATCCCATCTTGATTATATTGCGTGATTTTCGGAATCATCTCCCGAAAAATTTTAAGGTTTTTATGCGCAAGATCATCTCGACTCTCTCCAGGTTTCTGATTAGCACCTGCAGCAATAATAACAATCCCAGCTCCTTTTAAATCCTGCCAGTCCCCTGCTGCAATCTCCATTGGCTTTGTAAATGGAATACTATGACCGAGATCCATTGCCTCTCCCTGTGCTTTTTCCTGATTAATATCAATTAAAATCATTTCCCGAAAAAGCCCACTTTCCAATAAAGAAAAGGCAATGCTCGAACCTACAAATCCACAGCCAACGATCGCACATTTATGAAAATCCGTCATACAAAATCTTCTCCTTTTTTAGTTAGTATAGCAATTTTCGATTTATTTATGAAAAATGAAGCCGCTTTTTGTTTTCGTACATCATACCAGGACTTTATCAGTAAATAAAAACTTCTTATGAATATTTTGGTCTTTACTTGACATTCTATCGAATAGTGATTATTATGATATGTAGTATTAAAAACTATATTACATTATTTTAAAAACTCGTTTCTTTTTCTTCTTAAAGGAGGAATTATCATGGCACCCAGTGTTTGCATTTTTGGAGATTCTGTTGCAAAGGGCATTGTGTTCGATACCGTAAAAGAAAAATATTTACTTTTAAAAAATCGATTTTCCAATTTAATTGGAGCAAGAGATGGAATTCAAATTAAAAATCATTCTCATTTTGGCTGCACTATTAAACAGGGGAAAATTTCAATTGAAAAACATCTGGCCGAACTTTCTCATTATGATGCTGTCATTTTGGAATATGGCGGAAATGACTGCGATCTTTCATGGGAACAGGTCGCTGCTGATCCAAAAGGCATTCATTTGCCTAAAACACCAATTACCGAATTTTCAGAAACCTATCGCCAGCTAGTTAGTGAAATCAAAGAATCAGGAGGCACTCCAGTTCTAATGACATTGCCGCCGATTTACGCTCCACGGTATTTTTCATGGATTTCTCGTAATTTAGATGCACAAGCAATCCTGGATTATCTTGGGGATGTAGAATTTATCTATCGCTGGCATGAAATGTATAACCTCGCCATATGCCGTACTGCTTTGGAACAGCACCTTTCTCTCATTGACATCAGCAGCGCATTTTTACAAAAGGAAAATTATCAAGATCTCCTTTGCGCTGATGGAATCCATCCAAACGAAAAGGGGCATCAGCTGATTGCAGACGAAATTGATCAGCAGTTAAACATGTTTAACTCTCATGGATTTCATTCTTCACAATTCGCATTTGCTTAAAAAATAAAAATAATTTTTGATTTCTCCCCGATATTATACATGTCCTAAAAAATATGATATAATAAAAAAGATTAATATTATAAAAATCTTTTCTTGAAAGGGAGAACAGAAAATGCAATTCGGCAAACAAATTCTTAACTATCAGGAAGAAATTCTTCAGGATCTGAAGGAACTTGTTGCAATTCCTTCGGTTGTCGGTAAATCAGAGCCTGACATGCCTTTTGGAAAGCTGCCCGCTGCCGCCCTGCAAAAAATTCTGACCCGTGCAAAAGAGATGGGGCTGCAGACCGTCAATGTTGATAATTATGCTGGTCATGCAGAATATGGAACTGGAAAGGACTCTGCGGCAGTTCTTGTCCATATCGATGTTGTCCCTGCCGGTGAGGGCTGGGATACCGACCCGTTTACTGCCATTCTGCGGGACAATCACTTATACGGAAGAGGAGTTGCCGATGATAAAGGAGCTGCCGTTGTAGCTCTATACTGTCTAAAAGCTTTGAAAGATGCCGGCGTTCAAACGCAGCGCCGCCTGCGGGTTATTTTTGGTTCCGGAGAAGAAATTGCCAGCAATGATCTTGAAATGTATTTTAAGAAGCAGGAAATGCCGGTATTTGCTTTTACTCCCGACAGCGAATATGGAATTTGCAACCGTGAAAAGGGAATTTTACGTCTGGATCTGATTGTAGAAAACGACAGCACCGTTGTTACCTCTTTTGATGCAGGAACCGTGGTCAATGCTGTTCCCGGTCAAGCAGAAGCAACGATTAACTGTTCCACCGAGCAAAAAGAAACTCTGAAAACTTTGGTACAAAAGGACACCAGCACTTTTTCATGCTCAGAAAAGGAAAATGGACTTCACATTTTTGCCAAGGGACTTTCCTGCCATGCCATGCAGCCGCAGGAAGGCAAAAATGCCGCTGCACATCTTGCTTTGCTCTTAGGAAAGGTCTTTTCCAATCAAGAATTAGGCTCGCTTCTCACCTTTATTAAAAACACCATTGGGCTCGAAACAAACGGCAATTCTTTGAAGGTCCGCCAGAGTGATGTGCAAAGCGGGCCTCTCACGCTGAATTTGGGGATTCTGCACATGGATAATCGTATTTCTTCCGCTGGCATTGATATTCGTTATCCGGTGACTTCCGATGGAAAAGCGCTTGCAAAATCGATTACTGCCACAGCGGCCGGATATGGAATTGCCTGCAAAATTCACGGGAATTCTGAACCGCTGTTCATTCCAGAAGATGCACCTTTTATCGAACTGCTTAAAGAAGGATACTCTCATGTAATGGGAGAAAATCCTGCTCTATATGCAACTGGAGGCGGCACTTATGCCCGCGAGCTTCAGGGACGCGGCGTTGCTTTTGGGCCATTCTTCCCCGAAGAGCCAGATCGTCGTCTACATAATTCTAACGAAAACATTGATCTTGCATATTTTATGAAGCATGCGCAAATCTGTATGGAAACAATGTATTTGATGGCGACAAAGCCATAAGCGACCCTTTGTTGATAAATCTAAATAATTTCAAAATATTTATAACATTAAAAGAGACATCGACTAAAATCGGTGTCTCTTTTTTATTTTAATCGCTTAAAAAACTACCGAATTTACAATTTGCCTAATCTCTCCCCCACACATGTTTCGACACAATTTCGCAGCTCTTATATCAAAGTTAACTCATTTAAAGCCTTTTAAACATACACAGATATTTCAATATCATATGACCTGTACAACAAATTTCAGAGCGTTTATTTGTTTAATATGAGTATTGAACTTACTTTTTTGAAATGATATGATGAAAATGGTAAAAATTAGTAGTATCATTTTAGTTGCTTTCGCTGCTACATCTATTTTAGCAATAAATTTCTTCGTCTAGTGAAACATCTAATTTTTAACAAAAATAAGAGTTGGAACAATGAATCATATTTAAATTCCAACTCTTATTTTTTACTAAAAAGGAGGAATCCCATGCCCAAAAAAGTTGTCAGAACGGTACTTTTTTCGGTCCTGCTTGCTCTAATGGGAATCGTGATCCTGTTTGCTGCTTTAAAGGACAAGCTGCTTTTGCCGGCATCCAATCTGTGGACAAAGCCTTCTGCTTCTTCATCAGCCATTTCTCCGGGAACTGCAAGTGAAGAGGAAGCAGCAGTAAATGCCTTCGAACCTAAGATTTCGGTTCCGATGGGAGAAGCCGTCACCGTATATGACCTGCTTTTTACCGTTCATGATTTTATGACGACAAAACAGTATGATGGCAGTTTTCCAATTACAGACATGATTAAAAATTATAACTGCAATGAAGACGGCAGTTTCAGCAATGAATATAATTATTTTATTACGAATTTAACGGTCGAAAATCCAACCGATCAGGATATCGAATATTATTTAAATACCTTTCAATTTCATTGTTTTGATGAAAATGGGGAAAAAGTTTCCCCCAGTATTGACGAAGTTTTCAGTTATGATAAAGATAAAAAAGAGTTTATTCCCGGAAAAAAAGACTATTTTCGACATATCTTTTCTGCACACAGTAAAGAGACTTTTCATCTGGTCAGCGTCGTAACCGACGAACGTCTTAAAAAGCTTGCTCATATTCATTTTATAGTCAGTCAGGGCGGATATACTGTCCATGGAATTGACGAGTCAGCCAGAGCGATTATCTTAAAGTAACCAAAGGGGATTTTATATGAAACAACTTATCAAACTAGAAATCGGCAGAGCGTTTCACGGTCGAATGTTTTATATTTCTATTTTAATTGGAAGTATTTTAAGTTTGCTGCAGATTGTTTTTCATGTCATTCCAGCTTCAATGAAAATTGATTTGTATTTGACAGAAATGGACTCTCCACGTTTATATCCGGGGTGGCTTTTTTCCTCATGGCTGGGCGGGAATGTATTTGATATCGAAAGTTTTCTTTTCTATCTTTTACTCCCAATTCTGGCGGTTCTTCCATTTGGAGACAGCTATTTTACCGACCGAAAAAGCGGATACCTAAAAAATGTTTATATTCGAACAAAAAAGAAAAATTATTTAACCGCCAAAGCAGCCGCAGCTTTTCTTTCTGGAGGAGCGGCCGTTGTAATTCCGCTTCTTTTAAATCTCGCGCTTGCAGCGTTGTTTCTACCGGCGCTAAAACCTGAATCAACTGCACCTTATGGCAGTATCGCAGAAGAAAGCATGTGGTCTGGATTATACTATTCCAGTCCGTGGGCTTATGTCTTTGCTTATCTGCTCATTGATTTTATATTTGCGGGAATTTTCGCTCTGATCGCGCTGGGAATCAGTCAGGCGGCCGATTATCGCTTTATCGTCATTCTTTTCCCGTTGTTTCTTTATCTTTTTATTTATTCTATTGCAAAGCTTTTGCATGCACACGCTTTTGCACCAGCAGACTTTTTAAATTCTGGATTTGGTAGTGGAAATTCTTTTTCGATTATTCTTGGAGAAGGCGCCGCTCTGGCAGGCTTAGGCCTTGTGACATTTTGGATTGGAGGGAGGCAGGAGACTTATTAAACATATAAATAACAGTCGAAAACTGATCTTGAAAGAAAAATATTTTTATCTCGCTTATGCAGCCGCCCTCCCCTTTTTCCTTTTTCTTTTCCTCTCTTCAGAATGTGCTTCCTACCAAAAGGAAGGATATTTTCTGTGCTATGCGGACTGCTTTTGCAGCGTTTGTGTAGCATCGGTTTTAGGGCTTTTTTTCATCCCATTTGTGTTTTTTATGACCTGCTTTTTATCGAAACGAATTTTTTCGAGTCAGATGATCTTACGGCTTAAAAAGCGGGAAACTGTTTGGAATCTACAGGTGATCGTTCTCATAAAAACAGCATTTTACTGTTCCACTTATTTGACCGCCTGGACTGCATTTCTCGGGACCTTCTTTTCCAATCAGATTTTAAATTGGAATAAGCAGAGAAGTATCTTTTTCCTAACTACACAAGCAACGGTGGGGAACTATTCTATCTGGAAAATTGTGCTGTTATTTTGGCTGTGCTCTTTTTTGCTGTTCGCTACCATTCCGCTTTGCGCGCTATTCATTCAATGGATCAGCGGAAAAGAGATTGCAGGGTGGCTTTATTTAATTTTGATAACCGGCTGGAATATGGGTCCTCCCTTTAAGCTCTTGAGCGGAAAACTTTATCTTTGGTACCGAAGTTTTTTAGAGCCCTCCATTTTTGCAGTGGGGATTTTCGGCTGTATCGGTTTGATTTTTGTCCTGTGGATGATCGGGAAAAAGCAAGCAAGAAGAAAGGACTTTTGGAATGCATAAAGAAAATCAAGGGACCGTCCTTCATCAGCTGCGTTATGATATTTACCATGGCACCCGCAACAATTGGCTCCAATATGTTGGCTTTATTTTTGTCTTTATCTTGATTCATTCCTTCTTTTTGACGCATTGGCAAACTTTATCCTCTCATGGTGTGGTAAATGCTAGTCCCAGCTGCTGGGATTATATTCTGGATTTTTTCAAAGGAATCCAGAAAGTCTCTTTTACTGATCGTCGTGAGAGGTTCGATCTTCCGATTCCTTTTTTACTGTTTAATTTATCTTTGACGTTTACAATCGGAAAATATGCCTGCTGTGATTTAGAAGGAATCGGACTTCTGACACTGCTGCAATCCAAAAAGCGCAGTGTCTGGTGGGATGGGAAATGCCTATGGTGCGTTTTTCACGTCCTCTGTGTATATGCTCTGCTCTTTCTGACTGCATTTTGTTTTTCTGCCTTAAACGGAAACAGCTCAATGGAGTTTACCCCACAACTAAATCAGGCTCTATCCCAAATTCCAACACAGACATTCGAAAAATGGACCTTGCTGCAAGCAACATTTTTTCTGCCGATATTGGTATCGATCGCGCTGGCTTTTTTGCAGTTGAGCCTGTCGCTATGGATTCCTCCGGTTTTCAGTATGCTTGTCATTATCTGTCTGTTGGTTATCTCCGCCTATTTCTGCAATCCGTTTCTGATCGGAAATTATTTTATGCTGCTGCGGTCAGATTTGGTTTTAGAAGATGGTGTCTCTTTACAGACAGGCTATCTTGTGAGTAGCGGACTTTTATTTCTCAGCTTTTTCTGCGGAAAAATTTGTTTTTGCAGGATGGACTTTTTATCCAGGAGTGAAATTTATGAAAATTGAAATACATAATTTATCGAAGGTAATTCGAAAAGCGACAATTTTGGATCAGATCTCGCTTGTAATGGAAAGCGGAAAGATTTATGGGCTGCAAGGCAGAAATGGTTCTGGAAAGACCATGCTGATGCGCTGCATCTGCGGACTGGTTTACCCCACAGAAGGGGAAATTTGGATTGATGAAAAGAAACTCAACCAAGACATTTCTTTTCCGCAGAGCATTGGAGCATTAATTGAAAACCCGGGATTTATCGGCAGCTATTCCGGATTTCAAAATCTAAAGCTGCTGGCTTCCATCAATCCAACCATTGATGACGCCCAAATAGCATCCAGTATGGAGCGGCTTGGGCTTATCCCAGATGACCGCAAAAAGTATCGAAAATATTCGCTGGGAATGAAACAAAAACTCGGGATTGCAGCGACTTTCATGGAAAATCCCGACTTGATCCTCCTCGACGAGCCATTTAACGCGCTGGACGAAAAAAGCATTGCAGTCGTAAAAGACATCCTGCTCGAAAAGAAAAAGCAAGGAGCTTTAATTCTGCTCTCCTGCCATGACCACGAGGATTTGGAGCAGATCTGCGATGAGATTTTCGTGATTCAGGATGGAAAACAGATTCGGACTTATTCTCCACTTAAAGAATCAGAGAGGTCTAAAACAAATGAAGAAGGAACATAAGGGCTTAAAAATTTTTGGTATTGTTCTCGGCTGCGGATTGCTGATTGGATATGTTATACGTGTCTTTACGCTGAATCAGAAATACCCTCAGCCGCAGGTACAAACATTCTCCATGAACGAATGGGCTAATTATGATGGAATTGAGATAAAAGCCACACAAGCACAGATCAAAGATCAAGACTTCATGATGGAAAACCAAATCATGACGACTGCGCCGGCTCCCGGAAAAGAAGGCAAGTTGTTATTAGTCACAATGGAACTTAAAAACGGCAGCGCAGAAACAGCACGGGGGCGAGTTTATTTGACGGAGGCGGAATCTGGTGCATGGAATAACGGAGTCGCAGCAGAGTTGATTTCAAATGTCAATGAACCTGGAACATCATTGAGCGCTCCGATGAAATCCGGAGAAAGCAAAACCGTCGTTGTGCCATTTTTGATTAACCATGTACAGATGACCGACACTTCATGGGCCCATGCAGAAAGTCGCTCCTATGATTTGGTACTAGGGCTTTATCCGACAAAAAAAATAATTCCACTGCAAATCACATACTAAAATCATCTTTTTATCGACTTCACCCACATTGTAAATTTAAGACATAAATCTACCCCCAAGACAGAATCGTGCGTTTTTTCACTATCCTATCTGGGGGCATTTTTATCGAATTTGTCAAAAGCCAACATTTTTAAAAACTACTTACAGTTATCCACAAAAGCACCAAAAATTTTGAGTTGCTCTTCCGAATCGTACATCATTTCCGGATGCCACTGTACCGCAACAACAAACTTTTTTTCGGCAACTTCGATTCCCTCGGAAACACCATCAGAAGAAATAGCGGTAACGAAAATATTTTTCCCGGGTTTACAAACTGCCTGATGGTGAAAAGAATTCACATCAAGTACTTTCTTCCCATAAATGCTTTCTAATATGGAACCTTTCGTCAGAGTAACAGAGTGCCAAGCATAGTTGCGGGGATAAATATCGCCAAAATGGTGTCCAAAGCCACCATCTTTCTCTAAGTCTTGATAGAGGGTCCCTCCCATTGCAACATTCAAAATTTGGATACCGCGGCAGATACCCAATAGCGGTTTCTCTGTATTTTCCACGATATATCGTGTTACAGCAAGATCCTGCGCATCCCGCATGGGCATGACAGCACCACAGCCTTTTGCACGCTGGCCGTAATTTTCAGGGCCTACATCATGACCTCCTGAAATCATGATGCCGTCCATCCGGTCTAATATGTCCTTTAGGTCCTCAAAATTTGAGCAAAGTGGGATCACTACAGGACACCCACCGACTTTTTCGATCGCATTAATATAATCTCCGGCAATAAAGTCCCAATCTTGACCATCGATTCCCATTTTGGATACCTTGCCCACATCGTCGTGATAATCATAATTGCATGTAATACCAATGAGTGGTTTCATAAATTAATTTCTCCTTTTCTTACCTAAATCAAATTTAAAAGCTCTTACTGAACGTTATTTTTACAGTTTTCTATAAAAGAAATTTTTCAAAACAGTTGTAATCTTTTGTCGTATTCATAATGAATTTTTTATAAATTACTCTTTTGGGACACTCTTGTCAATTTGTTTAGTATGAGCGTCGGCATATTCTTTCTCTTCTTCTACCCATTTAGGCCATTTTTGGGTTTCCCACTTTTTTGGATCTGCAAAATACTCTTTGGTCAGCTTGACAATTTGATTTACGCAGAAGTATACGCCCAACAGATTGATGATCGTGTAAAGGCCAGCAAAGAAGTCAACATAGTTAATCAAAGCATCAATACCGACCATGCCACCGACCAGAATCAGAGCCAGCATCCCCCAGCGACAGCCAACACTCAGTTTGTCTCCAACTAATTTGCGAAATTGAGCCTCGGTGAATTCAATCTGTGCGCAGGCGGTAGTAAAAGTAAACAGTACTATAGATACAGTGACAATCAGGGTTCCCACACTACCGAGTGTATTATTAAATGCAGTGGCTGTCATAACAGCGGGCGCCACATCGCTCTGCCACACACCGGTAGTCAGAATCACAAGGCAGGTCAAAGAACAAACAATGATAGTATCAAAGAAAACCTCAAAGACCGCCCACATGCTCTGCTGAATGGGATGGTTGACATCGGCAACCGCATGGGTAATGGTAGTAACACCGGTGCCGGAATCGTTGGAATAACAGCCGCGGGCAATGCCCCAGCGAATACTTTGAGTGACAGCAGCACCAGCAAAGCCGCCCACTGCAGCACGACCGGTAAATGCATAACGAAAGATAGAAGCAAATGCGGCAGGCAGATTTTGAATATTCATAATAATTACAATCAGTGTGCCTACAATGTATAGAACGCTCATTGCAGGGACCAGACGCTCCGTCACGCTCAGCAGGCTTTTCATACCGCCGATGACGACGATAGCAACCAGAACAGTCATAATAATTGTTACAGGAAGACGGGGAGCTCCCATGCCGACAATGTTATCCACACTGGAGCCGATCTGTGCAGAGGCGGCCAGAAACAAGCAAACGATACAGACAACTGCGTAAAGGGGGCTAATCCATTTCCAGCCGGTGCCAGCACTCAAATAGATCTGAGGGCCGCCCTCCCACTGGCCGTCTTTGTTCAGACGACGATATTTCATAGCAACGGTGGTTTCGGAATATTTTACACAGCAGCAAACCAAACCGGAAACCCATAGCCAGAACACGCCTCCGGGACCGCCGTAAGCGATTGCCATTGCAGTGCCAATGATGTTGCCAGCGCCTAAAGTGGACGCCAGTGCACCGGTAACAGCCTGCCAGCTAGAAAATTTGCCGTTTTCAGCTTTTTTGCCAAAGCCCTTAAAAATAGTGTTTTTAAGAATAAACCCCAGTTTGGTAAACTGCAAAAATCCCAGCCGGAAAGATAAGTACAGGCCTCCACCAACAATCCACAAAAGCATAGGGATTCCCCACAGCCAATTTGTAAATGCTAAGATGGCGTCCAAAACGGATTGCATAACATGACCCTCCTTTTTGTGATTGAACCAGTAATTAACGATCGTTTAAAATCATCATAATCGGTACAGTTGGATTCATGTCAAGAGGTATTTTTGAATAACTTATTAAAAAAGGCAAAGTCCACTTCACCTTTTTTAAAATTTATATGCCTTTCTTAATAAAAGATGTAGCCTTGTTAAATCTGTACTTTTTCACAAAAACACAATATTTTAAACAAAGCAGGTAATAAAAAAGACAGTTTTTTCAACCTCATTTGCAAGTATTTTTTATTGTTTTGGTTTGCTCCGATAAATAAATAATTTAAAATATACCGTAATAAAGAAGGTCCGAAAATGAAAATTGGTGAGCTTTCAAAACGTACCGGAGTTTCCCGCGACACAATTAGATATTATGTAAACCGCGGTATTTTGCTGCCGGAAACCAACAGTGCCCAGTATAACTTTACGGAGCGTGAACTGCATGATCTTCAGGTAATCCTGCGAATGAAGCAGCAGCAATTTAATTTAAAAGAAATTCAGGATTACATATCGCTGTGCAGACTTTCCAATCTAATTGAACCTGAAACGATTGATGAATGTCTGCGTATGATGAATAACAAAAAGCAGGAACTCCAGTCACAGATTACCTTTTTAAAAGGAGCCATCACCAGCATCGACCAGGAAATTTTAGAGCTTACTGGTCACGTTCACGGAAAGCCTCAAAGGACAGGGGTTCCACTTTCGGCTCTTCCTTTGTTGGTTTGTCCTCGCTGCGGACAGCAGCTGGAGGTAAGCCATGCGGATTTGAACACCCAAAACATTTTTTCAGGGGATCTCACCTGCAAATGCGGATATTGTGCCAAAATTGAAAACGGTATTGTCAAAACAGGAAAATTGTATACAGGAAGCCATGACCGGCCTGACCTGCGACGCGGACTTTACCGCAATATGGGGAATGCTTTTATGACAGATCTTGAAAAATGCTACGGTTATATTTCTGAGGAACTGCAGAAAATAGATACACAGGGAAAGGTAATTTTGGAAGCCAATATAAATGGATATTTTTTTCTATATAACTACATGAGAAAACTCAGTCCAAATTGCCTATGTATCATTGTAGACAAATATCCAGAAATGCTTGAAATGTATAAATCGCTGATAGACCTACTCAACCTGAACCAAAAAATTCTTTATATCGCCGATTCTGGCACAGATTATCCTTTAGCCCCCGGTTGTGTGGATATCCATGTGAGCTTTTTTGGTGAAAACGAACACCAATTTTATCACAAGAACTGCTTTTTGTACGACGCAAAACGTTATTTCTCAGAAAAAGCGGTAATTTTAGGCAGTCTGCTCAGCTACCCGCTTAATTCGGAAACACACAAGCTACTTAGAAAGAAATATCCGGAGGGCAGCGAGGTCGGCTATAATCTTGCTGCTTTAAAGGAACAATATAGAAAACAGGGTTACAGACTGACCGCACAAAAAGTGGGAACCATTCAGGAACTGCCGCTGAAGCAATATGCTTTTGAGTGCCATGTAAACGGTGAAACGCTTGAATTCTATCATTTCAAAGCAGAGCCAATGACTTTGCCGAAAAAAGAAGCAATTTAAGTAAATTCAAATAAATTGCGCTGCAATCAACAATAAAGAAGCACTTTAATTGACATTAATAAAAAGATCGCCAAAAGGCGATCTTAAAATTCCAGGACCATATAACTCCCATATTTTAAATGACAATAGCCCAGATCAAAGATCTGGGCTATTGTCATTTAAAA
>DIQY01000100.1:20262-26343 GCA_002424295.1 Ruminococcaceae bacterium UBA5450
GACACCCTGATTAAAAGTCAGGTGCTCTGCCAGCTGAGCTAATGATTCATTTCTTTTTTGAACAGCTTATATAGTATACCAATATTTGATGGATATGTCAATCATTTTTTTGTTTTTTATTTTTATGGATTTTTTCATTTTTTATCGTGACTTTTTTAAAGAAGAAAAACGTCACCTTCTTTTGATTTGACAATTTTAATTTTATTATTCATAATGGAAATAAGGAAAAGTTTTTATACTGAATAAATTTTACAGAAGTACAAATGAATGGAGCTTACGATTCAATGGAACAAGTTTTAAACCGCCGTACGGAAAATCCGGTGCTTCGATTTTTAAAATGGCGTTATGCACCCTTTCTTGTTTTTTTAATTTATGCAATCACCATCCACTGCACCATGCAGCTTGGAACAGATGATGATGTTCTTTTTGTGAAAGCTTTGGAAGAAGAGGGCCCTCTTCTTCACTATTATACAACCCGTTATGCTACTTGGACTTCGCGATTACTTTTAGAAACTGTTCTAATTTATATAATTCGGATTCCCTTACTTTGGAAAATACTCGATATTGCAATTTTTGTATCAATTCCAGCACTGCTTTCTCTTCTTTTTGACAAGGGAAATAATTGGGGAATTCGCTGGATTTTCGTCTTTTTAATGTTCCTCTATCCGTTTCACGATATGGCAACCGCCGGTTGGATTACAACAACAGTCAATTATTTGTGGCCGCTGGCTGCAGGAATCGCTGCTTTTTTGCCCATTAAAAAACTTTTACAAAATGAACCACTTCGTTGGTACCATTATGTAATCAATATTCCACTTGTACTCTTCGCTTCTAATCAAGAGCAATGCTGTGTAATCATTGCCGCTATGTTTTTCTTCTTTCTAATCAAACAGATCATCTGCAAAAAAAGCTGGCACTACCCTTCTATTATGCTTTTTCTCTGTGCCTTAATGCTTCTTTTTATCATGACGTGTCCCGGTAATAAAGTAAGACTTATCTCTAATACAGAATACTGGCTTCCGGAATTTGCCAACCTACATTTGGGTGGAAAAATCGAGTTGGGGTTTTCCTCTACCCTTTACGCGTTTCTATTTATGATGGGTCCGTGCGGAGCTAATTATATCATTCTCTCATTTACGTTTTTATTGTTTTTGGCTGCACTGAAAGCAAAAATTTCTATTTTAAAAAAAATAATTTGCTTTTTGCCCTTTGCTATTTGCCTGCTCTTTTCCCTGCAACCGGTTTTAAACTGGATTCCCGTTTTTAATAGCTTTTTTAGCCGGATTAACACTGCTATGACTTTGACTGGTACTCGCCCATTTTCACACTTACCGGAAACAATTTTTCCAGATGCTGTTTTAAGTTTGATTTGTCTTGCAATCATTTTTTCCATGATTTTTGTCTTTCAAAATAAAAAACGATTTTGGCTTGCTCTTTATATCATGGCGGCAGGATTTGTTACGCGTCTTGCAATGGGATTTTCTCCTACAGTCTGGGCCTCCAGCACCAGAACTTATCTATTTTTCTACATTGCGGTTATTGTCGACGCCGCTTTAGTCTTAATAGAAATACAAGGAAATTCCTCTGTGCTTAAAATGAAACATTATCGTCTTAAAAAATAATAAATATTAGATCGAAAAAAGGCCACCTTAAACAGGTGGCCTTTTCAGAGAGAGGAGAAATTTATGAAAATGTCTTATAATCATTTCAATAATTTTAAGATACACTCCTTATGTGACGGTTTGATGAAAAAATCTGACAACTACAAGAATTTTTCACTTTCCTCTACAGCTTTGCATAAAACAGACTGATACATTCTATAAAGGAGATGGTCTGTTTTGCCGATTCGCATATTTATCGATCAAGGTCACAATCCTTCCGGTCCAAACCCGGGTGCAAAAGGAAATGGACTACTGGAACAAGATGTTAATTATCTTGTCGGAAAAGAACTTGCGGAACTTCTTCAAAAAGATTCTAGATTTTCTGTACGGCTTTCTCGAAACCGTCCCGAAGAAGTCCTTGGAACCGACAATTTTACCAGCCTTTTTACCCGCGTTCGCATGGCCAATCAATGGCCGGCCCATTACTTTCTAAGCATTCACTGCAATTCCAATCCCAATCCGGCTATCAATGGCACTGAAGCATATGTCTATCAGGGATATTCTCAAGCATACTGGCTTGGAGAACATATCATAAACGGCATTACCGCAGAAACTGGTACTCAAAATAACGGCGTTCGCATCAACCCCACCTTTTATGTGCTACGAAATACGACCATGCCTGCTGTTCTAATTGAATTGGGCTATCTTTCTAATGTCGAAGATGCACAAAAGTTACGGGATCACCCAGACTATTTTGCCAAAGGAATTTATCGCGGTCTTTTGAGTTACTTTGATTTTTCTGAAGTCTAATTTACAAAATAAAGCGAGGGATTTTTACTCTCGCTTTTTTATTTTGGACATGCCATTCATAACTAAAAAATTTTAAAATATGAGTTGACTTTTCGAACTGCAACTAATATAATATCAGTATAGCAAATTGATACTGAATTGATTACAGTTGAAAGGAGGTTTGAGAAAATGAACAGTGACTTCTGCGTAGCCGTTCATGCATTGGTCTATTTAAATCGTAAAGCAGAAGTCGTTTCCAGCGAAGAACTTGCTAAAAATATCTGCACTCACCCTGCCCGAGTGCGCAAGGTCCTTTCTAAACTGAAACGAGCCGGTCTAGTCACGACCAAAGAAGGGATCGAAGGCGGTTATCGTTTTGTCGGAAATCCCGAGTCGATTACACTTGATGAAGTCAGCAAAGCGCTCGATGTTCGTTTCGTAGAATCTTCATGGCACAGCGGAGACAGCGATATGGATTGTTTAATTGCTTCTGGAATTGCAAAGATTATGGATGGAATTTACGAAGATTTGGACAAACTATGTAAAGATCATTTGAAAACTGTGACAATTCAAACAATCGATGATGAAATTTTCCGCAAAAACAAATAATCAAACTTTATTTTTAAGGAGGAACACTTATGGAAATCAAAACTTTAACATCCGAAAATTTTGAGACTGAAGTTTTAAAAGAATCAAAAACGGTTTTAGTCGATTTTTGGGCAAGCTGGTGTGGCCCCTGCCGCATGCTCTCCCCCGTCGTTGACCAAATTGCCGAAGAGCGTAAGGACATAAAAGTCTGCAAGGTTAACATCGATGAACAGCCGGAATTAGCACAAAAATTTGACGTTATGAGCATTCCAACACTGCTCGTCTTTCGTGATGGCAAACAGGTAAATTCTTCTGTTGGTGTACGCCCCAAACAAGATATTTTAAACCTTCTTTAATCCCAAGCACCTCAAAAGATTTGCAAAAGCCGTCTCTAATAATAGGGAGGCGGCTTTTTTATTTCTTAAATAAAACAACTGCTCTGCTTTTCCTCTCAAAAAAGGAAAAAAGCAAAGCAGCTGCCAAAAAATCTATGTTAACAATAAAATAGGAATTAGATATCTTCCGGATCAACGACTGTCTTATCCTCTGCGGTTGCATAGGAGAAACCAGCAACGATTTCCTTCGTATCACGGGCAATCATCAATTCCTCATTAGTCGGAATGACCCATACCTGCACCTGAGAATCAAAGGAAGAAATCTTTCCGCCTTTTCCAAGAATCATCTGATCATTGAGAACTCCATCGACCTTCGTCCCAAGGAACCGCAGATAGCGACAGACACCATAACGAATCTTCGGAACATTTTCGCCAAGGCCTGCTGTAAAGACGATTGCGTCAAGGCCATTCATCGCAGCAGCATAAGCACCGATATATTTTGCGATCTGATAAATCAGCATTTCGTGGGTTAGAGCAGCTCTGTGATCACCACGAATTTCCGCGCTGGTTACATCACGGTCATCACTATATCCGCAGACACCAAGCATACCGGATTTTTTATTGAGAAGATCGTCCATCTCTTTTGCAGTCATGCCCTCTTGTTCCATCAGGAACGTTACAATGGAGGGATCCAGATCGCCGCAACGAGTTCCCATCATAAAGCCGCCAAGCGGGGTCAGGCCCATGCTGGTATCCACGACATGACCATCTTTAATTGCGGTAACAGAAGAACCATTTCCAATATGGCAGGTAACCATCTTAATATCTTCCAGCGGCTGATGCATCAGGTGTGCACAGTGCTGGCTCACATAACGGTGGCTGGTTCCGTGGAAGCCATAACGGCGAATCTTATATTTCTCATAATACTCATAAGGAATCGCATACATATAGGCTTTTTCGGGCATGGTAGCATGGAAACTTGTATCAAAAGTGATACATTCCGGCATCTCTGTACCGAACACCTCGCGGCATGCAAGGATCCCCTGCAGTTCCGGACCGTTATGAAGCGGTGCCAACGGAACAAGGCTCTCTACGCCCTTGATAACTTCATCGTCAACTAATACGCTGTGATGGAAGATAGAACCGCCCTGCGCAACACGATGACCAATTGCAGCGATTTCAGAAAGTTTCTTGATTACGCCGAATTCTTTATCGACTAGAATTTGGGTCACGAGTTTAAAGGCTGCCTTGTGATCCGGCAGAGCAGGCTCAGAACTGGTTTTGCGGCCGTCCGCAGTTTTATGACTGAATGACCCCTTCTCCTGACCGATTCGTTCACAATTTCCTTTGCAGAGCATTTTCTCCGTGTCCATATCAATCAGCTGATACTTGAGCGAAGAACTGCCGGCATTGATGACCAGAATTTTCATTTTTGTTAACTTCCTCCTAAATTAAAAAATAAACAGAATTACTTGCAACTTTTTGATGAACAAAGTAATATATATATGATAATACATGTTTTTCGGGATTTCAAGGCAAAGGAGCAAGAAAACGATGAAAATATGCGCAGTCATATGCGAGCTAAACCCCTGTCACTTCGGTCATCAGGCTCTTTTTGACGCTGCGCGGAAAAATGGCGCCACCCACATTGCTGCTATTTTAAGCGGAGATTTTGTGCAGCGCGGAGAACCCGCTTTGCTCCCCAAATGGGAACGTGCTGCACAAGCGCTTTCAATTGGTGCCGATTTAGTGATTGAACTCCCTGTTCCTTTTGCAACAGCCGGTGCAGAAACGTTTGCTAAAGGAGGCGTTTCGCTTGCCGGAGCCATCGGCGCAGACTTTCTTGCTTATGGCAGCGAGTGTGCAGATCTTAACGCCCTCAATTTTCTTGCAAATACGCTGCTTTCTGAAAAGTTCTCAGAGCTCTTAAATAACTTTTTAAGCGAAGGAATTTCTTTTGCTGCCGCGCGTCAGAAGGCAATCGAAGTTCTCTGCGGAAAAGAAATGGCAACGCTTTTAAAAATGCCAAACAATATTCTTGCCGTCGAATATGAAAAAGCAAAAAAGGAACTGCACCTTTCGATGGATTCCATGACGATTCCGCGGTTGGGTGCTATGCATGACAGCCTTTGTGATTCCTCTTTTCAAAGCAGCAGTCGGATTCGTGAGGAGGTTTTTTCCGATGGAGACTGGTTCCCCATGGTACCGGAAAAATCGGCTGTGATCCTCCAAAGAGCCATCACAGAAGGCCATGCACCAGCTTCTTTCAAATACGCTGAGCGCGCCGTTCTCTATGCACTGAGAAAATTGCAGCCGGAAGACCTTGCGCGTCTTCCAGATATTTCGGAAGGTCTGGAAAATCGTATTTATGCTGCCGTTCGAAATGCTTCTTCTCTAGAGTCTCTTTACACGCAGATTAAAACGAAGCGCTATCCCTTATCCCGGATTCGAAGGATCATCCTCAGTGCATTTTTAGGGATTCAAAAAACAGATACCGCTCTGCTTCCTCCCTATCTTCGAATTCTTGCCATTGGGAAAAAAGGACAAGAGTTTTTGCATTTTATCAAAAGCAACACAAATTTGCCGATCATTACACATTCCTCAGACCATTTTGCTCTTGACAGCAAGGCCTTTCATATGATTGAATTAGAGCATCTGGCATCTGATTTATATGCACTGTGTATGCCTGTTCCACGCCCTTGCGGCAGTGACCTGACTCATGGTATAATTGTTTCAGAATAAAGTCCAGAGTTTAAGAGGGGGAAAAG
>DIQY01000014.1 GCA_002424295.1 Ruminococcaceae bacterium UBA5450
TTGGATTATCTGATCGGTTCCTTTGATTCCGATATTATCACGATGGATTACCGGGTACGCGGCTTTACAAGAGATGTAACCGGGAAAAAACTTTTTATGGATCACCCGATGACTTCCATTCAAAACTATATTGATCCAAAGACCTTGCTCCGATATGACGCAATCGATATTAACGTCTACGAAGCAAATCTCTTTCACACAAAAATGCTGATTAAAGACATTGATCTGCAAAATTATCTTTTCAACACAGATGTCTATGAACTTCCTCCGAAAGAACGCCTCTCCATCATGAGTCGGCTTCGTCGGGAAATGATTGAAATCTTCAGCGGACGCAATATTTACTGAAAGGGAAACAAAAATGCAGCTTGATCAAACGCAAGCCCCACTTTATGAGGCTTTGCAGCGTTTTAAAAAAATGCGCGTGGTTCCCTTTGATGTACCCGGGCATAAACGAGGCCGCGGGAATCCGGAACTTCTTAATTTTTTAGGGAAAGACTGTGTTGGCATCGATGTCAACTCCATGAAGCCACTGGATAATCTTTGCCATCCGGTTTCGGTGATTCGGGATGCAGAAGCTCTTGCCGCAGATGCTTTTCATGCAGCACACGCCTTTTTTCTGGTGAATGGTACAACGAGTGCAGTCCAAAGCATGATCCTGACCGCCTGCAAGCACGGAGATAAAATTATTTTGCCGCGCAATGTTCACCGCAGCAGTATTAATGCGCTGGTGCTTTGCGGAGCTATTCCAATTTATGTAAACCCAGAAGTCAATCATCAGCTTGGCATTGCTCTGGGAATGTCGGTAGCACAGGTGGAAAAAGCAATTCATGAAAACCCGGACGCAAAAGCCGTGTTTGTCAATAACCCAACCTATTATGGAATCTGTTCTGATTTAACTGCCATTGTAAAGCTTGCTCACGCTCATGGAATGATGGTTCTGGTAGATGAAGCTCATGGAACTCATTTTTACTTTGGACGCAGAATGCCTGTCTCCGCTATGGAGGCAGGTGCCGATATGGCGGCAGTGAGCATGCACAAATCGGGCGGCAGCCTAACGCAGAGCTCTCTGCTATTAATCGGGCCGAATGTCAGTCCAGGTTATGTCAACCAAATTATTAATTTGACACAGACAACGAGCGCCTCCTATCTTTTGATGGTCAGCCTGGATATTTCCAGAAGAAATCTCGCACTTTCCGGAAAAGAAATTTTCCGAAAGGTACAGGATCTTGCCCAGTACGGCCGAGAAGAAATTAACCGCATCGGCGGCTATTATGCTTATTCCGAAGAGCTGATAAATGGTGACAGCATCTTTGATTTTGATACCACAAAGCTTTCCATCTATACTTTAGGAATTGGTCTTGCCGGAATTGAAGTCTATGATATCTTACGGGATGAGTACGATATTCAGGTAGAATTCGGAGATATCGGAAATATCTTAGCCTATATCTCTATGGGAGATCGTGTCCAAGATCTGGAGCGTCTTGTCAGCGCACTCTCCGAAATTGCTCGCCGATATCGACGGGGAAAAACAGGACTGCTAACACAGGAGTATCTTCCTCCGCAGGTTGTCCTCTCTCCGCAGGAAGCCTTTTATGCAAATAAAATTTCTCTTCCCTTAATGGAAACAAAAGGCCGGGTTTGCAGTGAATTTGTAATGTGCTATCCACCTGGGATTCCGATTTTGGCGCCAGGCGAGCGTATCACCGAAGATATTCTGCAGTATATCTGCTATGCCAAAGAAAAGGGCTGTTCCATGACCGGCTCGGAAGACCCAAAAGTTGATCACCTCAACGTGATTCAATAAACACCGAAAGGAGATAAAAATGGAACTCTGGTTCACCGAAGCACACACCCCATTTGTCAATTTATCGATCAAAGTAGAGCGCCAGCTCTTTAGTGGACAAAGCGATTTTCAGCGGATTGATGTGTTCGATTCCAAAGAATTCGGCCGCTTTTTAACGCTGGATGGCTATATGATGCTGACCGAAAAAGACGAATTTATCTACCACGAAATGATTACCCACGTACCAATGGCCGTTCATCCTCATGTGAAAAATGTTCTGGTGATCGGCGGAGGAGACGGCGGAGTGGTACGGGAATTGACCCGCTATCCGGATATTCAGGCAATCGATCTTGTAGAAATTGATGAATTGGTTGTAGAAGTCTGCAAAAAATATCTTCCGCAGACCGCCTGTCGCCTTTCTGACCCGCGGGTTCATATTTTCTATGAAGACGGACTTAAATTTATTCGCTCCTGCAACGATCATTACGATTTGATTATTGTAGATTCCACTGATCCCTTTGGCCCGGGAGAAGGATTGTTTACGAGAGAATTTTATGGGAACTGCTATAAAGCACTTCATGAAGATGGAATTCTTGTCAATCAGCACGAAAGTCCTTTCTATGATGCTGATGCTGCTGCGATGCAGCGTGCGCATAAACGAATCGTCGAAAGTTTTCCCATCAGCCGAATTTATCAGGCGCAAATCCCCACCTATCCTTCCGGTTACTGGCTTTTTGGGTTTGCTTCTAAAAAATATCACCCCGTACACGATCTGAATGCAGCTGCATGGAATCTTCTTGGAATTCCAACTCGCTATTACAATACAAAACTGCATGCAGGTGCTTTTGCCCTGCCCACTTATGTAGAGGAGCTCTTGCACGATGTTGAATAAAAATGTAGAAACGTTTCTGGCATGCGACAGTCCTTACGAAAATGCCAAAATTGTGCTCTATGGTGCGCCGTTTGATTCCACCACTTCTTTTCGTCCGGGTGCACGCTTTGGCAGTAGTGCAATCCGGCACGAATCTTTTGGGCTTGAAACATACAGTCCCTATCAGGAAAAAGATTTGCTCGACTGCTCTGTGTTTGACAGCGGTGATCTGGAGCTCTGCTTTGGTGATCCCGAACTTGCCCTTGGAGAAATTAAAAACCGTGCCAAAATCATTTTGGAAGACGGAAAACTTCCTTTTTTGCTGGGTGGAGAACATCTGGTGACTCTGGGCGCTATGCGCGCCGTAGCACAAAAATATCCTGATCTCTGTATGGTGCACTTCGACGCGCACACAGATCTGCGGGATGATTATCTGGGCGCTAAACTTTCTCATGCCTGTGTTCTGCGCCGCTGCTGGGAAATTTTAGGGGACAATCGCATCTTCCAGTTTGGAATTCGCTCCGGCGATCGCAGCGAATTTTTATGGGGTGCTTCTCATGTAGAAACCCATAAGTTTAACCTAGGCGGTCTTAAAGAAACCCTTCTGAAATTAAAGGGGCGTCCCATTTATTTTACTTTGGATCTGGACGTTCTGGACCCGGCTTGTTTTCCGGGAACAGGGACTCCGGAAGCCGGCGGAGTTTTTTTCCCGGAACTGCTTCATGCTATCGAAGAAATTGGACAAGATGCTAAGGTCGTCGCCTGTGATGTAAATGAGCTTTGTCCAAGCCTGGATCACAGCGGCGCTTCCACTGCGCTTGCCTGTAAAATTGTACGTGAGTTATTGCTGACGCTCTCTTGAGCGTAGTTATCTTTTATAATTTTAGGAGGGTAAAATGAAAAAAGCTTTAATTATCGGCTGCGGAGGCGTTGCAAGCGTTGCAATTCACAAATGCTGCCAAAACAGCAAGGTCTTCGAAGAAATCTGCATTGCAAGCCGCACAAAGTCAAAATGTGATGCACTGAAAGAAAAGCTTCAAGGCACTACGAAGACAAAGATTACGACCGCACAGGTAGATGCCAACGATGTAGCTGCACTGATTGCGCTCATCAAAAAGGTACAGCCGGGAGTTGTGATGAACCTAGCACTGCCCTATCAAGATTTAAAAATTATGGATGCCTGTCTTGCCACTAAAACGAATTATATAGATACTGCAAACTATGAGCCCGAAGATACCGCTAAATTCGAATACAGCTGGCAGTGGGCCTACCGTAAAAAATTCGAAGAAGCAGGCATTACCGCTCTTTTAGGCAGCGGATTTGACCCCGGCGTCACCGGCGTTTTTTCCGCCTATGCGTTAAAACATCAGTTTGATGAAATCAACCATATCGATATTTTGGACTGCAATGCCGGTGATCACGGCTATCCGTTTGCGACTAACTTCAACCCCGAGATCAATATCCGTGAAGTCTCTGCAAAGGGCAGCTACTGGGAAAATGGCCATTGGGTGGAAACAGAACCGATGGAAATTAAACGCGTTTATGATTTCCCACAAATCGGCCCCAAAGACATGTATCTTCTGCATCACGAGGAATTGGAGTCCTTAGCGCTTAACATGCCTGGGATTCATCGGATTCGCTTTTTTATGACTTTTGGGCAAAGCTATCTGACTCATCTAAAATGTTTGGAAGATGTCGGTATGACTTCTATCAAACCTATCAATTTTGAGGGGAAAGAGATCATTCCGCTCCAATTTTTAAAAGCCGTTCTGCCGGATCCCTCCTCTTTAGGACCGCGTACAAAAGGAAAGACGAATATCGGCTGCATTTTCCGTGGAAAGAAGGACGGAAAAGAGAAAAGCTATTATCTTTATAATGTCTGTGACCATCAGGAATGCTATCGCGAAGTTGGCTCTCAAGCCGTTGCCTATACGACCGGAGTTCCGGCCATGATCGGCGGCATGATGCTTTTAACCGAAACCTGGAAAAAGCCCGGCGTTCACAATATTGAAGAGTTTGATCCGGATCCTTTCATGGATGCTTTAAATCGCTGGGGACTTCCATGGCAGGAAAGTTTTCACCCTGATCTGGTGGAGTAAGTTATGAATTTTTCGGAATTGCCTACTCCCTGCTATGTAATTGACGAAACACGTTTGGAGCAAAATCTCAAAATTTTAAAAGGGGTAATCGACCGCACCGGCTGTAAAATTCTCTTAGCACAAAAAGCATTTTCCTGCTATGTGCTTTATCCGCTTTGCCGCCAATATCTATCGGGAACCAGCTCTAGCGGCCTTTATGAAGCACGTCTCGCAAAAGAAGAGTTTGGAAAAGAGAATCACGTCTTTTCTCCTGCCTATCGGGAAGATGAATTTGCAGAATTATTAAACGACTGCGACCACATCATTTTTAACTCATTTTCACAACTCGAACGATTTGGAGGCCGTGCATTTTCTGCCGGAAAAGAGATTGGGCTGCGTCTAAACCCTCAGTATTCTACGCAAAAAGGACATGAAATCTATGATCCCTGCGCCAAAAATTCCCGTCTCGGAATTACGCTTCAAAACTTTCGTGGGGATCTTTTAGAGCATGTTTCCGGATTCCATTTTCATACCCTCTGCGAACAGAATTCTGATGCTTTAGAGGCCACTGTTTCTGCGGTGGAGCAGCAGTTTTCTCCATGGTTTTCCCAGATCAAGTGGCTCAATTTAGGCGGAGGCCATCACATCACTCGTCCCGGCTATGATATTCCCCGTTTGGAACGTTGTATCCACCATTTAAAGGACACTTATCATCTGCAAATTTATTTAGAACCGGGAGAAGCGGTGGCTCTAAATGCCGGTTTTCTGGTAACTTCTGTGTTGGATACGCTTCAAAACGGCATGCCGATCGCAATTTTAGATACTTCTGCCGCATGCCATATGCCTGATGTTTTGGAAATGCCCTATCGGCCACCACTGATGGATTCGGGATTACCGGGCGAAAAAGCCATTACCTATCGGCTGGGCGGTCCCACCTGCCTTTCCGGGGACATCATTGGAGATTACAGTTTTTCTGCTCCTTTAAAGCCCGGCGATCGACTGATTTTTGAGGATATGGCCATTTACTCCATGGTTAAAAACAATACCTTCAATGGAATGCCCCTGCCTACGATTGTGGTAAAAGAAAAGAACGGGAACTATAGAATTTTACACAAGTTCGGATATGAGGACTTTAAAATGCGTCTTAGTTAACCCTTACTGATTATAAAAGGAGTGCCCCATTCGGCAAAAAATCATAGCCGAATGGGGCACTCCTTCTTGAATTAATGAGAACAATATGGTAGGTATGAGAATCTTTCTTTTACCATAAATGCATGACATGCTGCATAAGAAGGCTCACTCCGGTAATTCCAATCCAGCAGCATAATCCCATCAAAAGAGGTTTCCCTCCAGTTTTGATCAACTTGACAATATTGGAATTGAGTCCGATTGCTGCCATCGCCAAAACAATGAAAAATTTACTTAATTCTTTCATCGGCATAAAGCTGCTTGCGGAAATTCCAAAGTTTAAAGCAACCGTTGTGATCACAGAAGCCGCAATAAAATACAAAATAAAAAATGGGAAAATATCTTTTAGATGAAACACAGATTTCGAAGTTCCTTCCGTATGAATGGCCATTTTAGCTTTTCGGGATTCTATAAAAGCTAAGACGAGTGTAATCGGAATGATCGCCAAAGTACGGGTTAATTTTACTGTAACCGCTTTATCCAAAGTTGCAGAGCCAAGGCCCCACATGCTGTCCCAAGTAGATGCGGCAGCAGTAACAGATGAAGTATCGTTCACTGCCGTCCCTGCAAAAATCCCGAAAGCTTCTCCGCTTGATGTACTAAACCCCATGATTTGTCCAAGCATAGGAAAAAAGATTGCAGCTAATACATTAAAGAAGAAGATTACAGAAATAGATTGCGCAACTTCGTCATCATCTGCACCAATTACAGGCGCCGTTGCCGCAATCGCAGAGCCTCCGCAAATAGAAGACCCTACTCCAATTAAAGTAGAAGTTTTTGACGGAGTATGTAAAACTTTATGCATCACATAAGCTATGAGCAATGAGATCGAAATCGTACATACAATAATCGGAAGAGATTGTTTTCCTGTCGTTACCACTACGTTTAAGTTAAGCCCAAATCCAAGTAATATCACTGCCCACTGCAAAACTTTTTTTGAAATAAATTTAATTCCACTATCAAATCTGGATTTATCCCGAATCAGCAGTGTGATAATCATGCCCGCTAAAATGGCGATCACAGCTCCGCCTATAATCGGAAACACTTTTCCTAAAAACCAAGACGGGATAGCAATTGCCAAGGATAATAAAATTCCCAACCCATTTTTCCTCATAAAATTCACATCTAAAACTCCCTTTTATCATTTTTTATAAAATGATCGAATGCGTTTATTATATCACTGGATTTTTATAATTTCCAATTATCATTTATTATGATATAATAATTTCAGCTTATCATTAAGGGAGGGAACGCATAAATGGAATGTCGACTTACTACATTCCTAGCAGTCTGCGAAAAAATGAATTTTACGCGCGCTGCAGAAGATCTTCATATTACACAGCCAGCGGTATCACAGCATATCAGGTTTTTAGAAGAAGAATATGGAACAAAATTATTTATACATGAAGGAAAGCGCATTCACCTCACTCCTGCAGGCCAATTCTTTCGTGATACTGTGATTAGAATGCAAAACGATGAAAATGTACTGCATAGCAAACTTGCTTCTTTTGAAACCGGAAAACAAATTTTTAAACTGGGAGCAACTCGAACGATTGGAGAATTTAGTCTTGAAACAAAGCTTGCAAGTTATATAAAAACACATCCTGAAATCGAGCTGCACTTTATCGTTGACAACACCGAAAAATTATTGCACCAAATTGATGAAGGATCTCTTCAATGTGCATTTGTAGAAGGATTTTTTGATTTAAACCAATATGATTTTGCCCGCTTTCGTACTGAAAACTTCCTGGCAGTCTGCTCCAAAAATCATTTATTTCGTCATAAAATTAAGACCGTTTATGATTTAGCGGACGAAACTTTATTACTGCGGGAACCCGGCTCTGGAACTAGAGAAATATTAGAACAATTCTTATATTTTCAAAATATGAGGATCGAAGCTTTTCATAATATTGTACAGATAGACAGTATGCATGTCATTCTGAAATTACTGGAACGAGATGCCGGCATTAGCTTTATGTACCAAATGGCAGCCGAAAAAAGAATTCAGCAAAATATTTTACGTTCCATTCCGCTTAAAGGCCTTCCCGTACAGCATGAACTCTCTCTTGTTTGGAAAAGGGGAAGTCAATACTCTAAACAATATAAAGCCTTATGCCAAGACTTTTCAAAAGAATAAATCATCAATAAAAGAGGCCTCCTGCTTTGTTATCGCAGAAAGCCTCTTTTAATTAGCCAAGAGCTTTTCCATCCCATCTGGGATCTGCTGCCCCTTCTAAAACTCCGTCCAATCTAAAAAGAATTCCCTGAAACTCGCCGGTGTTTTTATCCCAAGATTCCGACTTTGTCATCTGATACCCGAGACCCGACAATGCCTGTACCACATCATCTGAAAAACGATCTTCATAAGTAATTTTGCTGTTTCCAATTGCAGAAGTGTCCATTCTGGGAGAATCCACAGCTTCCTGCAGCCCTTTTTGATGATCAATCACTTTCGTGAGAATCTGCGCCGCCAAAGACGGTATCTGCGTCCGATCTGCAATTCCGAAGGATAGAAGTGGTGTTCCATCTTGGTTCAATACAATCGTTGGGCTCATCGTCGAAAGCGGACGTTTGCTGCTGGATACACAATTTAAACTCGTGCTGTCCGTAGAAAAGTCTCCCATCACGCTGTTGAGCATAAATCCATAACCATCTGCACAAATGCTAGACCCGAACGAATCATTCACCGTCTGCGTTACCGTAACAACATTCCCCATTTTATCCGTAACAGAATAGCATGACGTGTTGCTTTCCGTCTCAATTACTTGAACGGAAGACTTCGGCAAAGTAACCTGAACATTTGGATTCTGGGTCATCCAGTATGCCAGATCTTGTGCATGATTGGAATTCAAAAGATTTTGAAATCCCGAAGAAGAAGTCTTACTCGAAGATTGCAGATATTTTTGCAAATCAAGATTTACGACCTGAAAAGTTTTTGAAAATAGCGAAAGCTCTTCAGGACTTTCTTCACCGATCTGAGAAAGATTAAAATTCTCCAAAATCTTTAACGTTTGTGTAAGAGCGGCACCTCCTGTATAAGGAGAAGGGGCTGACAGAATCTGGTATCCACGATAAGAACTAATCAGCGGAGTGGTGTCTTTTACTTTGTAATTTTTTAAATCTTCCAAAGTTAGGTTCCCACCATACAGGTTG
Organism: Ruminococcaceae bacterium UBA5450; assembly: GCA_002424295.1. Taxonomy (GTDB): domain Bacteria; phylum Bacillota; class Clostridia; order Oscillospirales; family Acutalibacteraceae; genus Caproicibacterium. The sequence goes on from DIQY01000014.1 coordinate 9,074, forward strand.
ACCATATTTACGATCTTTTCCGCAACTTCTCCCTCATAAAAACCATTTACTCCATTCTTTTCGATCAGACTAAGTGTATTGGCATAGTCTTGATTTGTAAAAATATCGCCGGTCTCATAGGCAGATCCGTCTGAACGAAGAAACAGCTTTCCAAATTCAGGATATCCATCCATTTTTACTTTGCTGTCAGAAAGTTCCTGTGCAAAAGTCGGAGTGACCGTAAGCCCTGTATTTGCAAGCTGAATCACCGGATCTAAAATGGTTTTAGAACTTTGGGTTCCATATTTTTGCAATGCATAGAGCATTCCAGCGACTTCTCCGGGAACCCCTACTGCCTTAGCACCAATATGATTTGCCAAATTCTGAACATTCTTTTCCTGATGCGTATTTTGCGAAGACTGATTTGCCTGCTTGGATTCCTCATCAAAAGTCCACATGGAAGAAGAAGCTACAGCCGGGGCACAGCTTTCAAAATCGATAAAACGATTTGTCCCGTTTGCCATATGAATCGTCATAAATCCACCGCCGCCTAATCCGGAAGCATTGGGCTCTACCAACCCCAACGCAAACCCGATCGCCGCCGCGGCATCGATCGCATTCCCACCGTTTTGAAGAATCTGCAGACCGATCTTTGTCGCCTCATATTTTCCTGTGGAAACCATTGTTTTATCTGCACTTTCAGCGCTTCTTCCGCTTCTCAAAAGCGTTCCGTTTCCATCATACAGCTGAAAATCATCCAAAGAATGATACAACGTATGATCATCATTCGTTGTATCAGAAACAGAAGCAGAAGAAACCGAAGATGACGACGTTTGGGTGCCGCAGCCTACTGCTGATACCGTGATTCCCACTGCCAGAAGCAAAGCGATTGCTTTTTGTAATTTTCCCATCTTTCCTCCTGATGAACGCTCCGCAAAACTTTGGAAGCCAAAATATAAAAACATTGCGTAAAATTTTATAATTTTTTTCAGTATAGCACAATTTTTTACAAAAATCATTCTTTCTTATTTTGAAAGTTTCTGATTAACCACTAAAAAAGAATTATCATTGCGAAAAGCTTTAAAACGGCGTATACTAATTTAATTAAAAATAAACGGAGGAACAGTTTATGAGCAATCCAATTGTAACTTTTAAGACCAATCAGGGTACCTTTAAAGCGGAGCTTTATCCGGAAATTGCCCCAAATACAGTTTATAATTTTATTAGTCTTGTCCAAAAAGGATTTTATAACGGAACCATTTTTCATCGTGTCATTCCTGGATTTATGATTCAAGGCGGCGACCCGGAAGGTTCTGGAATGGGTGGCCCCGGATATTCTATTGCAGGTGAATTTTCTCAGAATGGATTTCAGAACGATCTGAAACACACCGCCGGCGTTTTGAGCATGGCACGCAGCATGATGCCTAATTCTGCCGGAAGTCAGTTTTTTGTCATGGTAGCAGATGCCCCTCATCTGGACGGACAGTATGCGGCCTTCGGAAAAGTGATCGAGGGAATGGAAATTCCTCAGAAAATTGTTGCTTCCAAACGCGATCACAGCGACCGTCCCTATGATGATCAGGTCATGGAAGAAGTGACTGTCGAAACCTTTGGCACATCCTACCCACAACCTGAAAAATCCGGAAGACGATAAGCAAAAGGTAATCCCGGCAGATAACTTTGCAATCAAAGTGACTGCAAAATTTTTGCTAAAATAAAAGCGAGCTGCAACTTCTCTAAAAGGAGAGGTTACAGACTCGCTTTTTTAATCGCAATTTTTTAAGACTCTTTTACAAACTTCTTTTATGAGAAAATTTTTCAATTTCATCTTTCGAAATACGCGCTAAAACCATCGGCTGTGGAAAAGGCTTTTCTGCACCAATCGTGACTGCCTTACGGAAAAGTGTTTCGGCTGTATGACATTTTTCCATTGTCTCTGCAGAAAGGATTGCCAGTGTTTCCCCTTGTTTAACCGCTTCCCCTACTGTTTTACAGAGGGTAATCCCTGCACTGTAATCAATCGAATCTTCTTTCTTTTCACGACCAGCTCCCAGCTCCACGCAGGCTTCTCCCACCTGTTCCGTCTGTATTTTGGAAAGGTAGCCGCTTTGAGGCGCACAAACTTTAAGGAACGCTTTTGGTTTCGAAAATTTTTCCGGATTTTTAAGGAAGCTGCTGTCTCCGCCCTGTGCTTCTACCATCTTACAAAGCGCATCAAAAGCCTGCCCGTTTTCAATCTGTTTTTCGGCCATTTTCCGACACTCTTTCAAACTGCCTTTTCCCGCCAGAAAAAGCATATTGGCAGATAACGCAAGACAAATTTCTCTTAAATCTTCAGGGCCGTTCCCGTGAAGGGTCTCACAGGCTTCCATCACTTCTAAAGCATTCCCGATTTTTCTTCCCAATGGCCGATCCATATTTGTAATCAGTGCCACTGTACGTTTGCCGGCATTTTCTCCGATTTTCACCATGGTCTCCGCTAAAGCCAGTGAATCTTCTTTTGTCTTCATAAATGCACCGGAACCTGTTTTGACATCCAAAAGAATGCAATCGCTTCCGGCGGCCAGCTTTTTACTCATGATAGAGCTCGCAATCAAAGGAATGCTCTCTACCGTACCGGTCACGTCTCTAAGTGCATATAATTTTTTATCTGCCGGGACCAAATTTCCGGACTGTCCGATCACACTGAATCCGGCTGTATTCACTGTGCGAAAAAACTCCTCCCGGCTAAGATCGATCCGAAATCCTGGGATGCTCTCCAACTTATCAAGAGTTCCTCCGGTATGTCCCAATCCACGGCCGCTCATTTTTGCCACATGGACTCCCAATGATGCTACAATTGGCGCGATAATCAGCGTTGTCTTATCACCAACTCCGCCGGTGGAATGCTTGTCCACCTTAAT
>DIQY01000069.1:0-12578 GCA_002424295.1 Ruminococcaceae bacterium UBA5450
TTGGATGCCTGTCCGCCGGTATTGGAATAAACTTCGGTATCAAAGACGAGAATGTTGACGTCTTCTCCAGAAGCCATAACATGGTCAACTCCGCCGAAACCGATATCATAGCACCAACCGTCGCCGCCGAAGATCCATGTAGATTTCTTTGAGAGGAATTCTTTTTCTTCCAGAATTCCCTTGGAAGTCGGGCAGCCTTCTGCAGCCGCTTTTTCCAGTTCCGGAATCAGCTTATCGGTTGCAGCACGGTTTGCGCCGCTGTCTTTTTCGGTATCAAAATAATCACTGCAGGCCTTTTTAAAGGACTCGGAAGCACGCTCATCTTTCGCAAGTTCCTTGACTTCGTCCATAAGACGGTCACGAATTGCAGCTTGACCAAGTGCCATTCCCATTCCATATTCCGCGTTATCTTCAAAGAGGGAGTTTGCCCATGCCGGGCCAAATCCGCGCTGATTGCGGGTATACGGTGTCGAAGGCTCACTGCCGCCCCAAATGGAGGAGCAACCGGTAGCATTTGCAATATACATACGATCGCCGAAAAGCTGGGTCGCAAGTTTTGCATAAGGAGTCTCGCCGCAGCCGGCGCATGCACCGGAAAACTCAAGAAGCGGCTGTTTAAACTGACTGCCCTTAACGGTAGTCTCCTTAAACTTCTCGATCACTTCCGGCTTCTCTGGCAGTTTTACACCATAGTCAAAGCCTTCCTGAGAAACAGCCTGTGTCTCCATCGGCTTCATTGTGAGTGCTTTATTGCCCTTCATCCCTGGGCAAACATTTACGCAGGAACCGCATCCGGTGCAGTCATAAGCAGAAATCGTCATAGCAAACTTCATGCCAGCCATGCCGGTCATATCTTTTGTCTTCTGAGAGGCAGGTGCTGCCTTTGCTTCCGCTTCGGTCATTGCAACCGGGCGAATGCAGGCATGCGGGCAAACGTAAGAGCAGAAATTACACTGAATACAGTTATCAGGATTCCACTCCGGAACATCTACAGCAATTCCGCGCTTCTCATAAGCAGAAGAACCTGCAGGAGCTGTGCCGTCCGCCATATCTTTAAAGGCAGAAACCGGCAGCTTATTTCCCTGATAGCGGTTGATCGGTTTCAACACGTTGTTTACATAATTTACAGTGTCAGGATCTCCCTCAGTTGCAACAGAGGCCTTCTGGTCATCGGTGCAATTCTTCCAGGATGCCGGCACGTTTACCTTATGATATTCTTTTGCGCCGCGATCAATTGCCGCAAAGTTCATATCAACAATCTTTTGGCCTTTCTTCGCATAGCTATGCTCTGCAGCGGCCTTCATATATTCAGTGGCTTTTTCTGCCGGAATAATCTCTGCGATGCTGAAGAAAGCGGACTGGAGAATTGTATTGATCCGATTGCCGAGTCCAATTTCCTTGCCAAGCTTTACGCCGTTGATGGTGTAGAAGTTAATGTTGTGATCAGCAATAAATTTCTTCATCTTACCGGGCAACTCCTTGTCCAGCTCTTCATCACTCCACTGGCAGTTCAACAGGAAGTTTCCGCCGTCTTTCAAGTCCTCAACCATATCGTAGTCGGTCACATAGCTGGACTTATGGCAGGCAACAAAATCGGCCTTGCTAATATAGTAGGTGGATTTGATCGGGCGATTGCCAAAACGCAGATGAGAAACAGTCAATCCACCGGATTTCTTGGAATCGTAGGCAAAATAGCCCTGGGCATACATATCAGTATGGTCGCCAATAATCTTGATGGAGTTTTTGTTTGCACCAACAGTACCGTCTGCGCCGAGGCCCCAGAATTTGCAGGAATGAGTTCCCTTCGGAGTGGTATCCGGGTTTTCCTTAACCGGCAGAGAAAGGTTCGTCACATCATCGACGATGCTGATTGTAAAGCGTTTCTTGGGGGTATCGCTCTGCATATTGCGGTAGACAGCAACAATATCGCCCGGGGTCGTATCCTTGGAACCAAGGCCATAGCGTCCGGTATAAATCGGCACGCAGCCAAACTCAGTGCCGGAAAGGCCCGCCAAAACATCCAGATACAGCGGCTCACCAATAGAGCCAGGCTCACGGGTACGGTCGAGAACAGAAATTTTCTTTACCGTCTTGGGCAGAACTTTTGTCAGATATTCCGGTACAAACGGGCGATAGAGGTGAACCTTAACAAGGCCAACTTTTTCGCCGGCAGCATTCAAATAATCAACCACTTCTTCTGCACATTCGCAAACAGAACCCATGGCGACAATCACGGATTCTGCATCGGGAGCGCCATAATAGTTGAACGGTTTATAATCGGTACCGATCTTCGCGTTCACCTGATTCATATAATCTTCGACAACTGCGGGCAGCGCATCATAATAGGAATTAGAAGCCTCGCTTGCCTGGAAGAAAATATCGTCATTCTGAGCAGTTCCTCGGGTTACAGGATGTTCCGGATTCAGTGCATTCTTGCGGAACTTTGCAACTGCATCCCAGTCCAGCATATCGCCGAGATCTTTATAATCCCAGTAATGAATCTTCTGAACTTCGTGAGAAGTACGGAATCCGTCAAAGAAATGCAGGAACGGCACACTCCCTTTAATTGCGGCCAAATGTGCAACTGCGCCCAGATCCATAGCCTCTTGTGGGCTGTTGGAGCAAAGCATTGCAAAGCCGGTCTGACGGCATGCATAAATATCGGAATGATCACCGAAAATACAGAGTGCATGCGTTGCAAGAGAACGAGCTGCGCAATGAATAACTCCAGGAAGAAGTTCTCCTGCAATCTTATACATGTTTGGAATCATCAGGAGCAGACCTTGAGAAGCAGTGTAAGTGGTTGTAAGCGCGCCGGCTGCTAGAGAACCATGTACGGCTCCGGAAGCGCCTCCCTCGGACTGCATCTCGGTAATATTCACCTTGCGCCCGAACAGGTTTTTCTGTCCTGCTGCAGCACTCTTGTCCGCTTCATCTGCCATTGGTGAAGACGGAGTAATGGGGTAGATGGCAGCAACATCAGTAAATGCATACGAAACATACGACGCCGCCGTATTGCCATCCATAGTCTTCATTTTTCTGGAATCCATTGGGCAAATCCTCCTTTAATAAACGCATAAGAAGCACCTTATTCAATTTCCGCTTTCTTTTACGTAAAACTGTTTTTATTTTAACATTTTTCTATTCTCCTGTAAAGAATCTTTTTATTGATTGTATATTTTTTAACAATAGGCTCCTACTTTTTTTCGCAATATGCCTAGTTTTTAAATTTTTATAGAATAAATCCCCTTATTTTCTTCTTCAAAACAGTTGTACATTGACATTCCTCCTGTTAATAGGATACAATAAGTAAGTAAAAATCTATAATTTAAATATTGCAGAAAATATTGCAGAAAAACACCATTTTATGCTTTCCTAACTGAAAGGGGAAATGAACTTTTATGGCTCCTGAACCTGGGCCCACTGATTTTTTATGGACAACAATTATTTTACTGTTTTTACTTCTTTTGCTGACTGCAATTTTGACTACGGCAGAAATCGGAATCATTAATCTTTCCGACAGCCAAATCAAAAAGCTCACCGAAGAAGGGAATCCGCAGGCCGGCACCATTTCGAAGCTCACCAAACATTCCGGACGGTTTTTGGGGTCCGTTCGTTTGGGAATCGGGATCTGCGAATTTCTGGCGGCAGGACTTACCTCATGGGGAATTGCGCCATTTGTTGGAAATGCGCTGTTCTCTCTAGGTCTTCCTCAAAATGTCGCTTTTATTCTCGGATTTGTTTTGACAATCTTTCTTTTGGTCTTTTTATTTTTGCTTTTCGGAGAGGCGATCCCAAAAAAATTTGCTCCTCAGCATATTGAATCCTCTGCTTATCGATATGCAGGCTTCTTAAAAGGTCTTATCATCTTTTTAAAGCCAATGTTTTCGCTGATTTCGAGCTGTACCCATTTTGCGATGCGAATTAGTGGGCTAGATCCCAATCATGAAGAATCGACCGTTACAGAAGAAGAAATTTTAATGATGGTCGATCAGGGAGAAGAAAAAGGGGTCATTGCAGAAGATGCAAAAGACATGATCTCCAACATCTTCGACTTTGATGACAGTACCGTTGCAGAAGTGATGACACACCGTACAGACATTATCGCCGTGGAAGATACCGATACCATACAGGATGTTGTCAATCTTGCAATTCAGGAAGGCTTTTCCCGGATTCCTGTTTATCACGAAGACCTTGACGACATTCTTGGAATTATCTATGTAAAAGATCTGCTCAAATACGTTGGGGCCCCAGTTGATCAAACGCTGAAGCTGACAAAGCTGATGCGTTTGGCCCATTTTGTCCCGGAAACCAACAAGTGTAGCGAGCTTTTCAAAGAAATGACGGAAAACCATTTTCAGATTGCGGTAATTGTTGATGAATACGGCGGAACCGAAGGACTGATTTCTCTGGAAGATCTGCTCGAATCCATCGTCGGCAATATTCAGGACGAATATGACCGTGAAGAGGAAGAAGTCATTGAAGAAGGGCCTAACTGCTGGAACGTTGACGGTTCCATTGCGATTGATGATGTGGAAGATCTTACCGGCGTTACCCTTCCCCGCGGCGATTATGATACGCTTGCCGGTCTTTTGGTTGAACTGCTTGGCAGAATCCCCAATCCAGATGAACAGCCTTGTGTCAAATATGGAATGCTTACTTTTACTGCTCTGCGGATGGAAGAACGCCGGATTGTCCGAATCCATATCCGAAAAAAGGTTTTTTCACAGGAACCCGCCGGAAAAGATGGCACAAAATCACAAATTAAAAAACAAAGTTAAAAAATCCCCATCGGAAAAATTTCCGATGGGGATTTTTTTAACACGACCTGCTAGAAAGGCCTTAAAGTAAACAGATGCTCTTTGTTATTCTTAACCTGTTTATTCATGATCCGGCTTTGGGGCAACCCCAGGAACCGGCATGCAGTTCCAAATATTTGCCGCATATTCGTGGATCGCACGATCTGCAGCAAATCTTCCCGCATTTGCAATATTTGTCAGGCACATCTTCTGCCAGTTAAGCGGGTCCTGATAAAACTTTGCCGCTTTTTGCTGCGCTTTCGCATAGCTATCAAAATCGGCTAAAACCATGTATGGGTCCTGATTGATCAGCGAATCTGCAATTTCTGAAAAATTATTTCCATTCCAGCCGGTGCGCATCTCGTCGATTGCTCTGTGAATAATCGGATTGTTTTCATAAATCTGCCGCGGATGATATCCCGCCTGTTTTAAACTGTTTACTTCCTGCGTGGTCATTCCGAAGAGGAACATATTTTCATCCCCCACAGAATCATGGATCTCCACATTGGCACCGTCCAGTGTTCCCAGCGTGACCGCACCGTTAATCATAAATTTCATATTACTGGTGCCGCTCGCCTCGGTGCCTGCTAGGGAAATCTGTTCACTGATATCGGCGGCTGGAATCATCAGTTCTGCCAACGTGACTCGATAATCCTCAATATAGACAACCTTGAGCTTCTCTTTTACGCGAGGGTCATTGTCAATGACCTGCGAAAGCTGATAGATAAACCGAATAATCTGCTTTGCAAAATAATAGCCGGGCGCCGCTTTCGCTCCGAAAAGATAGGTGCGCGGATGAAAATCGGCATTCGGATTTTCCCGCAGCCACTGATAGGTAGAAAGAATATGCAGTGCATTCAGATGCTGGCGTTTGTACTCGTGCATCCTTTTCACCTGCACGTCAAAAATGGAATCGGGGTCAAGTATGATTCCATTTTCCTTCTTAATATAGTCAGCCAAACGTTCTTTATTTTCGCGTTTAATTTTAGAAAGGGATTCCAGCGTTGCCCCATCATCTCTAAATTTTTCAAACTTTTTAAGCTCATCGGCAAAATGAATATATCCGTCCCCGATTTTTTGGGTCAGCAGTTTTGAAAGCCCTGGATTCGCCTGGCAAAGCCATCTTCTGTGCGCAATTCCGTTTGTCACATTTGTAAACTTCTGAGGCATTTCCGTATAAAAATCATGAAAAACCGTATCTTTTAAAATCTGACTGTGCAGACCGGAAACCCCGTTTACATGGTGTGCCCCTATGACAGCAAGGTTTGCCATCTTGACAAATCCGTCGTTGAGCGGCGCCATACGGCCGACTTTATAGCCATCCACGCCGTGCTCATGCATTTCGGCGCAGAAGCGGCGGTTGATCTCCTCGATAATCTGATAAATTCTCGGCAGACGAAGACGGAACAAGTCCGTATTCCAACACTCCAGCGCTTCCTTCATCACGGTATGGTTCGTATAAGCAAACGTACGAGTGGTAATATCCCATGCGTTTTCCCAGCTGTAACCACACTCGTCCAGCATAATCCGCATCAGTTCCGGAATCGCAAGGACCGGGTGCGTATCATTCAGATGAATTGCTACCAAATCGGGCAGATTGTCGAGCGTAGAATAGTGGAAGAGATGATCCCTGACAATATCCTGAATACTGGCGCTCACCAAAAAATACTGCTGGGTAAGCCGCAGACTTTTTCCTTCCATATGATTATCTTCCGGATAAAGTACTTTTGTAATCACTTCTGCCATTGCATTGCGTTCCATCGCCCGCAGATATTCGCCGGAATTAAAAAGCTTCATATTAAAGTCCGGACTTTTGCTCTTCCAAATCCGCAAACAGGAAATCCCCTTGCCGTCTGCGCCGGAGACATACATATCACATGGAATTGCAATAATATTGGTATAGTCTTTATGGATTGTCATATGATGAGGACCGGACCATGACTCCTCAATATGCCCATCAAAATGGACTTCTACCGCCTTTTCCGGAATTTCCCGCAGCCAGACCTGCCCACCAGGCAGCCAAAAATCAGGCAGTTCCGTCTGCCAGCCGTCTACCAGCTTTTGACGAAAGACCCCATATTCATAGCAAAGACTGTATCCGGTAGCAGGATAGCCATCGGTCGCTAATCCATCCAAAAAACAAGCGGCGAGTCTTCCTAATCCACCGTTCCCAAGGCCGGCGTCCGGTTCACAATCATAAAGACGATCGAGTTTTAAGCCCATTTTCCCTAGAGCTTCCCGAAAAGGCGCTTCGAGCCCCAAATTCCAAAGATTGTTCTTAAGGCTGCGCCCCATCAAAAATTCCATGCAAAGATAATACACATGTTTTGTATGATTTTTTTCTGCTTTTTCTGAAAATTCACTATATCCTTTTGAAAGAAGATCAATCACAACTTTAGCAACCGCTTTATAGCATTGATCATCTGTCGCATTGTTCAGTGCAACCCCAAAATTCTGCTCCAATTTTGCAAGAACACGATTTTGTATCTCTTTTTCGGATAAATGATAATTCATTTACGCTCCTCCAATGAAAGCCTCATTCGGATTGCTGTGGCTTTCTCCAATGTTTTTGTCTGAAAATTCACAATGTAAGATGGTCTCATTATTATAAAATAAATCCCGTTACGTTGCAACAATCCAAAATAATTTTATATCTAACCCATCAAACATATTCATCCCTTTTTATTTTCATCCATATTTTCCTTTTGCAAAAAGTTGCAATCCAAAATAGAATCTATTAAACTAAAAGTAATTTGCAGCCGAATGATTAGAACCGAGGAACAACTATATGTTTAATTCACGCAGTCTGTCTTATCGCAGTCCTATGGGGGCAGTAGGCGATCATCAGCCCGTTCATTTTCGCGTGACCATGCCGCGCGATTTACGAGTCAGCGCAGTACGGCTTTTGGTTCTGCATGACCAGGATCAGAGCCTTTCCACACTGGACCTTTTCTGGTGCGGAATGAACGGGGAAAATTTCGAATGGTGGGAATGCCATTTTATTCCGCAGGAAGAAGGGCTCTATTTCTATCATTTTCAGGTGAATACATGGCGCGGCTGGCAGGATCTTTATCGAGGAACAGACGGCGAAGATTCCGCTTTTCACGGTCCTGTTGGGAGGCTCTGGCAGCTAACCGTTTTTGAGCATACCTACCGCACGCCGGATTGGCTTTCCGGCGGTGTGATGTATCAAATTTTTCCCGACCGCTTTTTTGCTTCCGGCAAAGAAAAATCAAACGTTCCAAATGACCGAATGCTCCATAAAAAGTGGGACGAAGAGCCGATCTGGCAGTCCGGCGAAAAGGGAGTCGTCAAAAATAACGACTATTTTGGCGGCGATCTCCCCGGAATCACTCAAAAGCTGGATTATTTAAAAGGGTTAGGGGTCACCTGCATTTATTTAAACCCAATTTTTGAGGCTCATTCCAATCATCGCTACAACACAGCAAATTACGAAAAAATCGACCCGCTCCTCGGCAATGAGGATGACTTTCGCGCCCTTTGCAGAGAAGCCAAACAGCTTGGGATTCATGTAATTGTTGATGGCGTCTTCAATCATACCGGCAGCGACAGCATTTATTTTAATCGGGAAGGCCGTTATCCGGGACCCGGAGCCTATCAGAGCAAAGACTCCCCCTATTATTCGTGGTATCGCTTCCAAAATTGGCCAAACGATTATGAATGCTGGTGGAATTTTAATACTCTGCCCGATGTAAATGAAGAAAATCCGGATTACCGTCATTATATCACGGGGAAAGACGGAATTATCCGCAAATGGATTCGGGCCGGAGCTTCCGGCTGGCGCTTAGATGTTGCAGACGAACTGCCCGACGGTTTTCTGGAAGACATCCGCAAAGCTGCGCGGGAAGAAAATCCGGATGCAATCATCCTCGGGGAAGTTTGGGAAGACGCCACCACAAAATACGCCTATGGAAAAAGGCGGCGGTATCTTTTAGGAAATCAACTTGACAGCGTTATGAATTATCCATTTCGCAACGCAATTTTAGGTTTTCTCACCGGACAGGACGCGGCACAGATCATGGAATCCATCACGGAGATTTTGGAGAATTATCCGCCGCAAACGATTCGGATTTTAATGAATCATATCGGAACGCACGATACCGAGCGGGCTTTGAGTGTATTAGGCGGAGAACCTCTTAACGGGCGTGACCGAAAATGGCAGAGCGAGCAAAAACTTTCAGACGAACAGCAAACTCATGCGGTTGGGCGGCTCAAGGCAGCATCCCTAATCCAATACACGCTGCCGGGGGTTCCATGCCTTTATTATGGAGACGAAGCCGGTATGGAAGGCTATCGAGATCCCTTTAACCGCCGGGTTTATCCATGGGGAAAAGAAGACGCCGATCTTTTGGAATGGTACCGTGGTTTAGGTTCTCTTCGTAAAGAATTTTCCTGCTTAAAAGAAGGGGACTTCCAGCCGATTCACGCAAGCGGTCATTTGCTGATCTATACCCGCAGTAATCTGCGCGATCAGCTTTTAGTCGCCATTAACGCGGCAGATTCGGAAGAACCTTTCTATCTTCCCGACGACTGGCGCACAGCACAGATTGAATTTGGGCCGGAACCAGACCGAAACGGCGGTGTGACTCTTGAAGCACAGGGGATGCTCTTACTCTCACGCAGAAAGATTGCGGGGCCAACCCCTTCTTTAGAAAAGCATCCAGCCCCCTCTTCCGATGAAACAATCGAATCCATTAAAGACCAGATTCTAGAGAGCGAAGAAAAGCCTGTGATCAAAGAACAGCTGATGGATTTTCTTCAAAAAATAGATTCCCCAAAGTCAGATTCCGAAAAAAGCACTTGACTTTTTTTAATAGATTGTCTATAATGAAAAAGCTGTCAAGGTGATAGCTTATGCGCTCATAGCTCAGCTGGATAGAGTGCTTGACTACGAATCAAGAGGTCCTGGGTTCGAATCCCCGTGGGCGCACCAAAGATTTTTAAGAAATCCGCATTAGATAGCCTTTTATTGACTATTTGATGCGGATTTTTCTTTTCCCTATTTTTGCCTTACTGTAGTAACGGCGTAGTAATAATCATGAAGATGAATTTTACGAATGGATTATTAGGTCCGCCCCCATAAGGTAGACCTTGTATTTTTTAGTCTCATGCCCCAAAAAGGAACAAGTCAGATAAATTATCCGACTTGCTCCCTCTTTTTTAATAGCTTATTTTAAGTATGGTTTTGTTACTAAGATCACTAAAAGGACAAATCCCAAACCCTCATTCATCAGATCCAAGACTTTTATCGATTTTATGTTTTTTCCTTGTGTCTGTTTTTTCTTCTGCTTCTGTGTTAAAAAGAACGAAAGTACAAAATAACCCACAAACGCTGCTATCACCCATGGATTTCCAAATAATTTCGCCGCGGACGGCCATAAAAGGAAACCAATCAACACAAGATTCAGGAGAAGCACAACAATCGGTAAAATAAAATCTTTTATTCTTTTTTCACTCATAGGGACTCCTCTCCTTATTCAATGGTTGATCGTGTAAAAAACATATTTTCCTAACAGGACAAACTCGATCGTATAAAAAATCGACAGCACCATCATTGTACTATCTTGCCACAGGTCAAGAGTCCAATAACTGAGTCCTGTTTCATCATGTAACTTTTTATTGGGAAGCAGTGTTGCAAATATCCCAACCATCATCAAAATCCGAAGCCAAAGTCGTTCTCTAAAAAAATCTGTTCCATAAAACCGATCCATTAGAAAAGCAAAAATCGCCAAAGCCGTACATGAAATCACAGAAATTGCGACTGACTTTTTCCATTGCTCCATGAATTTAGGATCTATCCCCTTATCACTCATCAGATACAGCTCCTGTCAAAATGTTAATAAAGACCCCAACTACAATACCCAGGAGTCCATCCTTCATATCCATCATTTGTAATTCCATAGAGATAATCAACCGTTATCCATGCTCCCGTTGTAGATGGGCTGGTAAATCCTTGTGCATATACACCAGCAGCAATAGCAACAGCGATAATTCCAGGAACTCCGGCTTGAATCATTTTTAAACTCAAATCCGCTACTGAATAAACGTTGTCAGCATCTAGGTAATAAGTCATCTGACACCGCTGTCCATCATATGGATCATCCGGAAATCCTCCATTGCTGCTACTTAAAGTAATTCTGGAATTACTAAAGTTTCTGGGATTATTAAGTTGGTTCATTCTTTGGCTATTTTGAATTTCGATAGCATCCATAACATTATTAGCTTCTGTTTCAGTATAGCCATGAGAAAGCATATATTCTTTTAGCTCATCGTTAGTCATTTTCTCAAATTCTTGTACTTCCGAAAAACTCATTTGATTTTGAGAAGAAGATGGTGAACTTGCAAAAGCATTTGCACAATAAGGAATCATAATTAATGAAGTAACACAAACACAACTGATAATTTTTTTTAAAAGATTTTTAATTTTCTTCATAAATTTCAACTCTCTTTCATTTTATCACAAATGATTATAATTTAGATTTTTAGTGTTCAATGGACTCATCTCCCTCCTGTAGCAAATAATTCACAAAATATTATATAAATTATTTGATTATTTATATAATAATCCATTTTTTGTGCTTAGTCAATACCATAATTAATAAATACAGGAAATTATTTCATGTTTCTTCCATTAATGAAACCTGTTTCCACACAGAAAATTTTGTTATGAATTGTTATGAATTTATATATCTATTGATCAATCAAGAGGTCCTGGATTCGAATCCCCGTGGACACACCAAAGATTTTTAAGAAAACCGCATCAGAAAGCCGTTTGTTGGCAATCTGGTGCGGTTTTTCTTTTTCCTATTTTTGCTTTACTGTAGTAACGGCGTAGTAATAATCATGAAGATGAATTTTACGAATGGATTATTAGGTCCGCCCCCATAAGGTAGACCTTGTATTTTTTAGTCTCGTGCCCCAAAAAGGAACAAGTCAGATAAATTATCCGACTTGCTCCCTCTTCTTTAAGGTCTCCGTATTAGAATCGCTATCAACGCAATTCCAAGGCAAATTTTCAAAGACAATATAGAACGTCTGACCCATATATCCTGCTTAAACTTTTCCCGCTTTTCTTTTGTGTTTGCTGCTGCTGGCGCTCCTCCTATTATGATCCAATATAAAATGACACCAATTATGCCAATTACCATCCCAATTTTCCCCATTGGGATAGAGATCGAATACATTTTAAGCGTTACAAGGATCGCACTACATGCAAAAATAAGCCCGCAAAGAAAGCAAAGAAACGCACATAGATACCAGAGACTTTTTGTCTTGTTTGATTGTTGTTGCATAGGATTCCTTCTCTCTATTAAAATCAGGTTTTTATAGCCCTTTTATAACAGCCTTCTCCATTACAACAATAATTAATGCAGGTATGGTTCTGTTAATAAAATTGCTAAAACAATAAACCCCAAGCTTTCATTCACCAGATCCAAAATTTTTATCGATTTTATGTTTTCTTCTCGCGTCTGTTTTTTCTTCTGTCTCCTTGTTAAAAAAAGCGAAAGTGCAAAATAACCCACAAACGCCGCTGTCACCCACGGATTTCCAAATAATTCCGCCGTGGACGGCCATAAAAGCAAACTAATCAACATAAGGTTCAGGAGAAGCAGACCGATCGGAAAAATAAAATCTGTTATTCTTTTTTCACTCATAAGAAACTTCTCTCCTTATTCAATGGTTGATCGTGTAAAAAACATATTTTCCTAACAGGAGAAGCTCAATCGTATAAAGAATCGACAGCACCATCATTGTACT
>DIQY01000069.1:12751-18090 GCA_002424295.1 Ruminococcaceae bacterium UBA5450
CGACAGCACCATCATTGTACTATCCTGCCACAGGTCAAGAGTCCAATAACTAAGTCCTGTTTCATCATGTAACTTTTTATTGGGAAGCAGTGTTGCAAATATTCCAATCATCATCAAAATTCGAAGCCAAAGCCGTTCTCTAAAAAAATCTGTTCCATAAAACCGATCCATTAGAAAAGCAAAAATTGCCAAAGCCGTACATGAAATCACAGAAATTGCGACGGACTTTTTCCATTGCTTCATGAATTTAGGATTTATTCCTTTATCGCTCATCAGATATAGCTCCTCTCAAGCTTTGAAAAAATCACCGATTTTTCTAGAGCTTTCATATAGAAACTGCAATTAGTACAACTTTCAGAGTAACTTTTAATCAGTTTAATCAGTATTAATTTATATGATTCTCTTTAAAAAATATCTTAAAAAGCGTAATTGGATTTTTTTAAATTATCCATTGGAATTTTTTAAATCAGATACAGCCTGTTTAAATTCATTCGCATCATAATCAACAAATTGAAAATAAAACTCTTTAGGCAGCCCATAATATTGCCTTGTCCATTCGTTAGGAACCGCTGTATCAATTCCGTAGTCTGGAAGAGGAATTTTAAAAATTTTTACAGTTTCAATATCCTGTCCATTTTTCCGTTCCTCCTGTACTTGTTTCATGACTCTTTCATCGTATTTTAATACCTTCCCATTTGTACGATAGCCTAAATAAATATCTACTAAATTAACTGCTGAAGAAATCAACAACGGACAAAATAAAAGGATTGCTAATTGATTGAATTTCCAGTCTTTTCTCTCCAACCATCTAAATACGTCACATATAACTCGAGCAATTAATAGGAATGTAGCGTAAGAAAAGAAAAGCAGATTTCGATAGGTGAATTCTGGAACAACCATCAGCACTGCCATAGAACCATATCCACCGAGAAATACACACCAGATAAAAAGATCTGTATGGGTGTTTTTTTGAAATAAATATTGTGTTACCGACCAAAAGATACAAATAGTATAAAGGAATCCCAAACAACCATCCAAAAACTGGCTGTTCGAAATAAAAGCTCCTTCCGTCAGAAACAAAACGCGGAAAATGTAAAAAAGACTTAACCCAATCGTAAGGGCATTAACAAACCATGAAAAGTTGCGTAACTTTCCTTCTTTTTGAAATTGAATATGAACCTCGTTAGCGAAAGCCACCCCGAGTGCCGCAAGCAAAAGGACTATACAAAACAGTTTTGTTTTATCAGAATAAGTATAATAAAAAACTTTTGTAAAACTAACCTTTACCTGATTTAAAAACGAAAGATTATAATAATCTATATAAAAAGGATGGGCTTTTCGAATTGCGTTTCCCGGTGCTATTATCAAAATAACAAAACCTGTAACCATTACCAATACCATTGGAATAATTTTTTTTAAAAGCAATTTATCTTTTTTCTTCCAAAGAGCGCAAGCAGAAAAAGCCACCACTGTAACAATTGCTGCAAATCCACTCTGTTCCATAGAGAAGGCAGCCAAAAACAATAAGAACATTGCTAGAAAATAATTTTTCCATTCTGATTTCCTACGGTACTGAAAAAGTGCTTTTTTATAGCACAACATTCCTACCAAAAGATAAAGGAACGGGAAAATATAGAGCACAGAAGCCGAAAACCAATATGTACCGACAGCTTGAACGGAGATACTCAGTGTGCCATAAAGTGCACACACCATCAGCGCCAGGAAAAAATTTCTTTTCGTTTCACCATCAGTCTGACTAATTTTATAAATGCAAGCAAAAATCAGCGTAATTACAATAGATTGTACTGTTCTGATAAGAGGCAACCCCCCGCGCATCAAAACAATACACTGAAAAAATGAAACAACCCTTCCACCCCAAATTTGATAATGGTGCCCAAGGTAATCAAAAATCTGCAATAAATTATAATTCATTGCACTGGCATTTGGCTCCGTATAAAGATAGCCTAAACTTGCATAGCCAAAATCATCAAAATAATAAAATACCTGCCAATGCTGAAGCATTAGACAAATAAAAAAAATCAGAAAAACCAAACAAACTATTTTTTGGTTTTTATTGAATCGTTTTATAATTGTCAATTTTCAAACTTCCCTCTCTATTATTTTTCCTTTTGAAAATCACTGGTGTTTATCTCCACATATTTTATCTGTGTTATCGTCGAGAAGCGTTTCGATCTTAAAGCGCGGACGTCCCTTCACTTCGCTGTAAATTTTTCCAACATAAGTACCAACTACACCCAAGCACAACATTTGAATCCCTCCCAGCAGCCAGATAGAGCAGACGATTGCCGTCCAGCCGGAAACAGCATTCCCCGTAAAGTGGGAAATCAGCGCATAAAGAAGGCCAAAAACGCTCAAAATTGAAACCAAGATTCCCAGATTTGAAATGATTTTCAGTGGTTTTACACTAAAAGAGGTGATTCCATCCACCGCGAACGAAATCATCTTTTTCAGCGGATATTTACTTTCCCCTGCAAACCGCTCATGGCGATCGTAGTAGACATAATCGCTTTTATAACCGATCAGGGGTACGATTCCGCGCAGAAAAAGATTGACCTCTTTGTATTCGGAAAGCGCTTCCAGCGACCGGCGGCTCATCAAACGGTAATCCGCATGGTTAAACACAATATCTACGCCTAGCTTTTGCATCACCTTATAGAAGCCTTCAGCCGTCGTCCTTTTAAAGAAAGTATCGGTCTCACGCTTATTGCGCACCCCATAGACCACATCGCAGCCTTCCTGATATTTTTCCACAAACTGCGGCAAAACGTTTACATCGTCCTGGAGATCGGCATCAAGACTGATGGCACAATCTGCTACTTCTTTCGCTGTCATCAATCCGGAAAGCAGCGCATTCTGATGCCCGCGGTTATGAGAAAGCTTCAGCCCGCTCACCCAATGGTTTTCCCCATGATATTTAGAAATCAGCTTCCACGTTTGATCGCGGCTGCCATCATCTACAAAGAGCATTCGGCTCTTTTGGTCTGCTAATCCCTGTTCTTCCATTCCTTCTAAAACTTTTGTCAGCTCTTTCACCGTCTCCGGCAACACTGCTTCTTCGTTATAACATGGAATTACAAAATAAACTGTTGGCATTTTTAAACTCCTTTATCTAATTTCCTTTGCTGTTTGATCCATCTTTTCCTTTGACGACTGCGAAAAACATAAACCCCTAAGATTAAAAACCCCGCAATTGAAATCAAAATACCAATTTTTAAGCCGGGTGTTTCATAATTAAATCGAATCTGTGCTTCACCGGCCGGTACTTTAACCGCCATAAATCCAACATTGACTTTTTCAATTTCAGCCGGTTGACCGTTTACGGTCGCACTCCATCCGCTCTCATAGGGAACGCTAAAGAAAATTAACCGGTCAGCGCTCGACTCAGCAACCGCTGAAAATCCATTGTTATCGGTCGTAAACGATGTACAGGCTGCTGCCGCACGCTCGACGCAGTCTTTAAAATAACTCTGCTGAGAAAAATCGGCTAGCTGAGGGGAATCCAAATGTGTAAGCCCGCTCTGCTGGGCAATGGCCGCCGCCTTATCATTTGGCAGGACGACCGCCTTTAAGAGGACCAAACAACGCTGTGATTCTGAAAGTTCATTATATTCCGCGCGTGTGATGAATTTTTGATAACTGAATCCCATCGGAATAAAATATTCATTTTCGTAAATATTGCTGCCGTTTTCGTTCGTAATATAAGTCCAGCCCGGCATGCGAGTTTGATTGGTTGCAGGATCTACAAAATTCTGTCCACGGGTAGTCGGATCAAACAGCCAGCGACAGCTGGTAAAACTGCGCAGCGCATAAACTTTTGTATCCGGACGGCTGGCAACATCGCGCTTGACGCCGATCGTGGGATAAAAGTCCATCACGCTGCCCGGCACAATGCTGTGAAAAGCCTGTATGGTCGGCATCTGCCAATACATCGGCAGATTATCCATTCCGTCATAGACATCGATCCGAGAAAAAATATCTGAATAGGGAAGATCAATATCTTTTCCACCATTTAAAGCATAGGGAATCAGTTCATTATGGGTATCATCGCCCTGTGTTTTCCCGGTTGTAATAAAGAACCAACCATAAACGACCGAAATACAAGCGGTTCCCAAAATTGCCATTTTCATAAAGCGACGGCGGTTTTTCTGATACTCATGGAAAATGAGGAGCAGCAAAAGCAGGCTCAAAAGCGCAATGGCTACATAAGGCCAGAACCGACTCGGATATTTTTCCAGCCCATAGCTCCAAGTGGTTTCTTCCCCGCTGGTAACTTTCTTCACCATAAATCCAATCGGCAGTGAAATTCCCAGCGTGATGCCGATTGTCCATTTGATTGCCCTGAGCCAATCCACATCGGAAAGCTCCAAGCTATGCACAGTCGCAAGACTCATCATCAGGGTGATCATGTAGAACCAACGGGCATAATAACTGCTGTTAAAAAGTTGAAATGCATTGTTGAGCACTGGCACCATTGTCATGAAAAAGAGGATAAAGAGCAGCGTTTTAAGCCAATTTTTCTTTTTTCTCTGTAAAAATGCGATAACCCCGGTCATGCTAAACAGCGGAAGCCACGCGCCGAGCGAAGCCCATTGGCTGTTGGAATCCGGTGTGAAGTTAGCACGGGCAGGAAGATCCGGTGGGAAGAAAAAGCAGGAAAGGATATGCAGATACCGCTGTTCATTATCATAAAGCAATGCATACCACCCCTGCGAAGGGCTATTGACACGCGGATTCTGAACAATACAAAGGATAGTGGGCAAAAGGATCGCACAGGCACAAAGGACGCCCAAGACCGCCTCCAGCGCCAAAAATCCAAAGTCTCTTGCAGAAATCCGCCAATCTTTTTGAAAGAATCGGAGCAGCCAATAAATCAAAAGGAAAACGACCATTCCCACAAAGAAATAATAATTAATAAAAGCCGTGACAAAAATGAAAAACGCAAAAACGCCGCGCCGACGGCGGTACATATACTCGTCCAAAGACCACAGAAGCAGTGGGAAAAAGACGATCGCCTCATGAAAATGGTTAAAGAACACATTATAAATGGCAAAGCCGGAAAAAGCATACAGCATTCCGCCGAGGATCGCGCCTTCTGAAGAATGGACATACCGGCGTATGTAAATAGAACCGGTCATTGTGGCACAGCCAAACTTTAGAATATAAAGGGGCCCCATCAAATATGGAACCGCTTCGCTTGGGAATGGAATGGTCAGCCAAAAGAAGGGACTCCCCAAAAGATAGAAGCTATAGGATCCAACAAAATTAGCTCCAAGATCGGTTGTCCAGCTCCATTTAACATTTCCGCTGCGGATTGCATC
>DIQY01000096.1:0-3934 GCA_002424295.1 Ruminococcaceae bacterium UBA5450
CATTCACATTATATCATAGATTTTCGGAAAAGCAACTAGAAAATTCAAAGCTATTTTTAGTTAAGACAGACAAATTTTCTCCTTTATTTTTGTTTTATAAAGCGACTGTAAAAATCAAAGTTTGACTTTTATTTTCTCCCTTTTGAATGATAGACAGATACTTTCCTTCAAAAATCGAAAAAAATCATTTTGAATCCATTTTCCATCAATTTTAAAAACAGCGTAAAAATAGAGATCACATTTCGTAAGGCCCAGCTCTTCTTTCGCCCTAATAAATTTGATTTTATACTCGTAAATCCGAATTTCTAAAAAAATAATTTATCTTTTAGGATAGAAAGAATTACAAATTTCCATCGAAAAATATTTCTGCTGCAGTATGAATTTTATAAAACTTTATTAAAGTTATAACTTGTTTTATGACAACCCACTTTATAAATCCTGCATTTTCATTTTCCAAATTATTTTCTTAATGCGATTGGCGGACCCAAGTTTTCAATTCTTTTAAAGTTGCCTGTTCCCCTTTGTCTTTGAGCATTCTTAAATAAGTTTCTAAATAACGGCGAGTCTTCGGATGAAGAACATAATGATCTCTGGAACGCATATAATATTCATACGGATCACTATCAGAATAAAGACTTCCGCGATAAGTGCGGCTGGCAGCAATACGGTCACAAATCATTTCTGCCACATAGCGCGGTGGTATCTCCATTCCACAAAGCTGATGATCAGCCCCTGTAGAATAGTCGATCCAGTATTCCAGATGATGTCGGTTACGTCCTTTATGATGCAGCCATGCAGCACTGTATCCTGTTTTTAAACGCTGTGCATCATTTGGGCTCCGGTTCCCCTGATAATATTTTGCACCTGCCCAAAATTCCGTCGGTGAAAATTTGGACAAATCATGCAAAAGACCTTGTTTATAAAGGCCAATACGAAAGCAGTATTTTAAGACAAGCCACCGGTGGTGGCTAACTGTCCGGAAATGTTTAATCGGATGCAACATAAAATTTTCCTCTCAGAAAGAATTTGTCTTCTGTTTCTCTTTCCTTTTCTCCTTTTCTATTATATATGATTACATAATTATTTTCTTCATTGTAACCACATAAAAATTTAAATCTCCATTCATAAATTATTCTTTGACTTTAGATTTCATTCAGTATAGAATATCTTACACAAATGAATTGTTGGAAAGTGAGGGAATCAGAATTATGAAAAGTGAGTTTGTTCCGGAATTGGAAGGCGCTCTAAGAAAACATATGATCAAAATTCCAACAGTCATCAATGAAGTCTGTGGCGTGCGTGTAATGGGCAAGCTGATAAAATCATTGCTGTTTTCCACTGATATTTCCATTATCAGGAATTGCAACGCCGATGCCATAATGGCCGTCTATCCATTTACACCGCAGCCGATCATTGCCAACTCCATCATCACCTGCGCCGATGTACCTGTTTTTATTGGTGTTGGTGGTGGCACAACCCGAGGAAAGCGTGTAACAAATCTCGCAGAAAATGCGGAATACCTTGGTGCTGCAGGCGTAGTCGTCAATGCACCGACTCCAGACGAGACGCTTACTTTCGTTTCGGATAAGATTAATATTCCAATCACAATTACTGTCGTCTCTGAAAAGACCGATATTGAAAAGCGGCTGGAAAGCGGAGCTAGCATTTTAAACGTTTCAGCTGCTGCACGTACTCCGTTCGTTGTCTCTGAAATTCGCAAGCGCTTTCCAAAAGTTCCGATCATTGCTACCGGAGGTTCCACTGACGACGATATTCTTCGTACAATCGACGCCGGCGCGAATGCAATCACCTATACTCCGCCGACTACAGCAGAACTTTTTAAAAAGCTGATGACTTTCTACCGCGAAGAATCAAACCAATAATCGCAAAATCAAAAAGGGTCAATCTGTGCAGAATACAGATTGGCTCTTTTCTTTGCGACAGATTCTCACACTAGATGCAACAATGATCCAAATTACACAACTCAACAATAAAAGCCCATCTCTTATCGCAGAATTATTAAGCATCTTCTTTTTTCGGTCGAGTCTTTCCGTCAACCGCTTCTCGATCGGCTTTTTCTTTGTAATATTCCGAAAGACAACCAGAATTTCAAAACGACTTCATTGCTTGGACTTTTTCAAAAAGTCAATATACTCATTTCCCCATACCTCAATAGCATCTAAGACGGGCTTAAAGTGCTGTCCGAGACTAGAAAGCGAATATTCAACTTTGGGCGGAATTTGATTATAAGCCGTACGAATCAGCAGACCATTCTTCTCCATCATGCGAAGCTGCTTGGATAGTGTTGCCTGTGTCAGGTTTGGCGCAGTTCTCTTTGCAGTTCATTGAATCGCATGGTTCTGAGACTCAAATAATACATAATCAACAGCGTCCATTTTCCCGTGAGCAGTTTCTGCGAAGTGACATAGGGGCAGATCCCAAATAAATCTTTTTCCATTTCTCCCTCTTTAGTATACAAAAAGATACTTACTATATTAAAATATTGTACTTGAATAATTTGCAAAACCATGTTTTTATTATAGTATTCAAATGTATTTAAATCAATCTTTTTACTAATGGAGGCGTCAATTCATGAAAGAAGTCAACGATTTTTTAAAGCAAGCCAATACTTATTTTCTTGCAACGGAGGATGGAGACCAGCCCAGGGTTCGTCCATTCGGTACCATAAACATTTTTGAAGGCAAACTTTATATCCAAACAGGCAAAGTAAAAAAAGTATATCGGCAAATCAAGGCAAATCCAAAGATTGAAATCAGTGCCACAGTCGGCGATCAATGGATTCGTGTTGAAGCGACCGCCGTTGAGGATGACAGAATTGAGCCTAAAACGAGCATGCTGGAAGCATACCCCTCTCTCCAGAAAATGTATAAGGCCGACGATGGAAATACCACAGTGTTCTATCTGACAAACGTTACTGCAACGATATTTTCCTTCTCAGCAGAGCCTAAGACCTATCGATTTTAAGGGGTAATACAACCGATTGTTTTTGCGACCAGAGCCATCAAAAATTTGATGGCTCTGGTTTTTTATGCTTAAATCCAGTTGTTTTCTGCGTGTACGGCCATACAAAATCAATTCTCGCGTGCTGTGCCGCCTTTCAGATAATGATTCCTTTGCAGTGGTCGATCTCGTGCTGAATAATTTGTGCCGTCCACCCGGTAAAAGTCTTGTATCGATTCTGAAAGTCACTATTTTGATACTGCACCTTGATGGATGTCCAGCGCTTTACCTTGCGCATACCAACCAGAGACAAACAGCCCTCCTCGGTTTCAAAAGGCTGGGATTTCTTAATAATCTCCGGGTTAAACATCACCATGTATTTTCCATTGTTATCAAAGGCAATCATACATTTGTGAACTCCAATCATATTTGCTGCCATCCCCACACAACTCTCTTTATGAGCCTCCAGCGTTTCCAGCAGATCTCCCGCAGCCGACAGATCCTCCTTTGTGGCGAGTTGCGATTTTTGTGAAAGAAACCCAACATCTTTCATAATTTCGCGAACCATCCTATTGCCTCCCTCTCATTTAAAAATATTTCGACATCAATTTTATATGAAAACGATTATTATGCTATCAATCAGGAAATCATAGAGTATTGGTTTAATTACAATGTGAAATGGATTTCTATGAATCTTAAGATTGCGCCTAGTCATCTCAAAAGACAAAAACAATGCCCTTTTTGAAAACGCCAAAGATTTCAAAAAGGGCAGAAGGGTTAAAACAAAAAATGTTCAATTGACTATTGCAATCCTGCCCCAAAATAAACGGACGGGTTTGTAACGATGGAATCCCTGATTTAAACAGCATAATCAAAATTCCCAGAAAAAACGAATGCACAGCGGCAAAAACCGCTGTGCATCTAATGTGACCGTATCACATGGTTGCGGGGGCTGGATTTGAACCAACGACCT
>DIQY01000096.1:4097-7234 GCA_002424295.1 Ruminococcaceae bacterium UBA5450
CGGGTTATGAGCCCGACGAGCTACCGGACTGCTCCACCCCGCGATATCTGCGCTCTTTTCTAAGCGCGATATTTATTATAACGCGGTCTTTCATAAAAAGCAAGTGTTTTTCATTTTTTTATCATAATAATCTTTACAATTAATATTTCTGTTTTCTTTTATTTAAAATGTTCCTCTTGTGTTCTTTTACAAATTACGCTATGATTAATAAATTGTTGTATTAAAGTCGTTTTAATACTAGTTAAAACTTTTCCCAGAGATTGGAGTTATTTCATGTCAAAAGTCAAACATGTAATTAAAAAAAATCTATTTGTAATTATTACGCTTTCAATTTCTCTTGGGCTTTTAATTGGTTTTCTTATGACACAGGATCAAAAGAGCCTTCAAGAAATTTTTGCACACTTGGAACCCGGCTGGATGTTTGCTGCCATTTTTTCTATGTTGCTTACCTGGTTTTTGGAAGGAATCTGCAACTGGCTTTTATGTCATCATCTCTATCCTAAATGGACATTGAATCGTTCCATTATTGTAGGAATGATCGGCATTCTGTATAACAATATCACACCGTTTTCTACCGGCGGTCAGCCTATGCAAATCTACTCCATGCATAAAATGGGTATGAAAACTGGAAAAGCCGGCGCCATTATTGCGGTAAAAACCCTGATTTATCAGTGCATTATGGTTTTTTACTCCTTGATTCTGATGATTTTTCATCTTCACTTTTTTCAGACAACCGTCAGCAACCTATCTTTTCTAACAATCTTTGGTGTTTTGACTAATGGTGCTTTTATTCTCTTGGTTCTGCTATTTTCAATTTATCCTCCTTTCGTTTACCGTCTAATTCACGGTGTACTTCATCTGCTGGAAAGAATTCATGTGGTTCATGATTTTCAGGCAAAATATGATGATACCGTTTTAAAGCTTAAAGTTTTCCATGACGGTATCAAAACGATGGGACACTCTATCAAACTATACGCATGTGTTTGTCTGGTAACTGTTTTGCAAATTACGCTCAACAGTGTCGTCACCTATTTTATTTTTCTCAGCTTTGGGCTGCGCGGTACCGGGATGTGGGTAATGATCGCCGCACAGGTATTCGTGAATATGATTGCCTCCTTTGTCCCACTGCCCGGAGCTTCCGGCGGAGCAGAAATCAGTTTTGGCATGTTTTTTCATATATTCTTTCGCGACGCCACCGCTCCGGCCATGCTGATCTGGAGAATGATCACCTATTACTTTGGGATCATTTTGGGATGTGTTTTTGCTTCAATTGGCAATCACAAATACAGCACTGCTATCCCTGATGATTTTTCGGGAAAAGGCCTCTCGGATTTAACGGATGATTCAGATGAATAAAAGGGGTCTCTTTTGGCATTTCGCTTTTTGCGGAATGCTTTTTTGTTTCTTTGGGGCCATTTTCTAAAAGCTTTGCTCTTTTGCGTTGTGCAGCGGATTTTTCCAGTTCCACCAGAAGGATCGGACTAAGAGACAACAGGATGGTTACAAGCCACTGAAATCCGCTTAAAACAGCAGTGTGAAATACGACGGAAAGGCTTGGAAATACGATCACCGAAATCAGCAGCAAAGTACAGATAATAGCCGCAATCGCTAACTTTGGATTGCGCGTTTGATTCCGGTCAAAAATCCGGTATTCGCTGCGCATATTGAACGTATGGGCAATTTCACTGAGACTTAAAACTGCAAATTCCATGGTACGGCCAACCACTGGACACGCCGGATTTACATCAAAGCATACACGTCCGATGGAATAGGCCAAAAGGCTGAGAGCTCCGATAAAGCAGCCTTCTACGACGATCGAATAGGCCAATCCGCCTCCAAAGAGCCCTTCCTGTCTGCGAATCGGCGGTTTTTTCATAATATCCGGCGAGATCGGTTCTACTCCCAGCGCGAGAGCGGGCAGCGAATCCGTAACAAGGTTAATCCACAAAAGCTGAATGGCAATCAACGGAAGCGGCAGACGCAGTAAAAATCCAACAAATACTGCCAAAATTTCTCCCATATTGCAGGAAAGAAGGAAATGAATCGTTTTACGGATATTTTCATAAATTCCACGGCCTTCGCGGACCGCATCTACAATTGTTGTAAAATTGTCGTCAGCGAGAATCATATCTGCGGCGCCCTTTGCAACATCCGTCCCGGATCTTCCCATCGCACAGCCAATATCGGCCGCTTTGAGCGCCGGCGCATCATTAACGCCGTCTCCTGTCATAGCGACTACCTCTCCATGTGCCTGAAACGCCTGCACAATGCGCACTTTATGAGCAGGGGAAACCCGCGCAAAGACGCTGCATTTTTCAATCTGTTCTACCAGTTGGGGCTGCTTCATGGCATCAAGCTGAGGGCCGGTAATCACTTGTTCCGAGCCTTTCAAAATCCCAAGTTCTTTTGCAATCGCACAGGCTGTCTGGCGATAATCACCGGTAATCATGACCGGCCTAATTCCAGCTTCTCTGCAAAGAGAAACAGCCGCCTTTACTTCTTTTCTCGGCGGATCATACAACCCGATCAGTCCTAAAAAGTGCATACCGCTCTCCATTTGTTTTACAGTCATTCCCTGTACGGAAGAAACGGTCTTTTCCGCTACCGCTAAAACGCGCAGTGCGTTTTCCGCCATACGGTCATTTTGGCGGGGAAGTCCCCCGCAAAGAGGGTATAATACATCCGGAGCACCCTTCATAATCACCCGATATTTTCCATCGGGCTGCCGTACCGCAACCGTCATACGTTTGCGCTCGCTGGAGAAAGGAATTTCATGGACTCTCGGAAATTGTGCATCCAGTACAGCCTTATTTCCAAAGACTTCACAGATAGCACGTTCCGTAGGCTCTCCAAGAATTTTATCACCATCAGCTGTACAATTTGTGCAGAGAGATGCTGCATCCAACAGACGGCGGGCTGCGGCACTATGAGGATTCAGCTGACCCTCTGCCGCATAAAGTTCACGAACCGTCATATGGTTTTGGGTAAGCGTCCCCGTTTTATCGCTGCAAATTACACTGGCACTGCCAAGCGTTTCTACCGCCATAAGATGACGAACAATCGCTTTTTTTACAGCCATTCTCCGCACGCCGGAAGCTAAAACAATCGTCACTACTGCCGGCAGTCCTTCCGGAATG
>DIQY01000070.1 GCA_002424295.1 Ruminococcaceae bacterium UBA5450
CGTTTGGAAGAAATGCCCGGTGAAGAGGGCTACCCCGCTTATCTCGGCAGCCGACTTGCACAGTTCTACGAACGCGCCGGGCGAGTAAAAGTTCTGGGCAGTGATGATCGGGAAGGTTCCCTTTCGGTGATCGGCGCTGTTTCCCCACCGGGCGGTGATATTTCCGAACCGGTTTCTCAGGCAACTTTACGAATCGTTAAGGTCTTCTGGAGTCTCGACTCCGACCTTGCTTATAAGCGTCACTTTCCCGCTATCAACTGGTTAACCTCTTATTCTCTCTATGTGGATAAGATGGGAAAATGGTTTAACTCCCATGTAGAACCGGATTGGATGTCCCTGCGGGGAAGGATCATGCAGATTCTGCAGAAAGAAAACGAGCTGAATGAAATTGTTCAGCTGGTCGGTATGGATGCGCTCTCGGCGCCTGACCGCCTAACGCTGGAGGCCGCCCGCAGTATTCGCGAGGATTTTCTGCACCAAGATGCTTTTCATGAAGTAGATACTTACACCCCGCTTCAAAAACAGTACCAAATGATGAAAATGGTTCTTTCTTACTATGATTTCTCCAATGATGCGCTGCAAAAGGGAGCTTGCATCGATGATCTTGTCAAGCTGCCAGTGCGTGAGCAGATCGGTCGTTTTAAATATCTTTCTGTTGACAAGACCGATGAAGAATTTTCCGCAATCGAACGCGAGCTTTCCAAAGAGATTGCAGATATCCTCACAAAAAAGGAGGAAGCATAAATGCCTAAAGAATATAAAACGATTCAAGAAATTGCCGGCCCTCTGATGCTGGTTCGCGGAGTAGAAGGTGTCGCCTATGATGAATTAGGTGAAATTGAGCTTTCAGATGGCGAAAAGCGCCGCTGCAAAGTTTTGGAAATTGACGGCAGCAATGCGCTGGTTCAGCTATTCGAAGACAGCACCGGCATTAACCTTTCCAACAGTAAAGTGCGTTTCTTAGGGCGCAGCATGGAACTTGGGGTCTCCGAAGACATGCTTTCGCGTGTTTTTGATGGTCTTGGCCGCCCGATCGATAACGGTCCTGAAATTTTACCGGAAAAAAGGCTCGATATTAACGGCCTTCCTATGAACCCCGCAGCCCGCAACTACCCACAGGAATTTATTCAAACCGGTATTTCTGCGATTGATGGTTTAAATACCCTTGTCCGTGGACAAAAGCTGCCGATCTTCTCTGCCTCTGGTCTTCCCCATGCCAACCTTGCCGCTCAGATTGCGCGGCAGGCAAAAGTAATTGGTACGGATGAGCCTTTTGCGGTCGTTTTTGCCGCAATGGGCATTACTTTTGAGGAAGCAAACTTTTTTATAGAATCCTTCCGTGAAACCGGTGCAATCGACCGTACTGTCCTTTTTGTAAATCTGGCAAACGATCCCGCAGTTGAACGAATCGCAACCCCGCGTATGGCACTGACTGCTGCCGAATATCTGGCTTTCCAGAAGAATATGCACGTTCTTGTCATCATGACCGATATTACAAACTACGCTGATGCTCTGCGTGAAGTTTCCGCCGCACGAAAAGAAGTTCCGGGACGCCGTGGCTATCCGGGCTACATGTATACTGATTTAGCTTCCCTCTATGAACGCGCCGGACGCCAAAAGGGCAAACCCGGCTCCATTACGCTGATTCCGATCCTGACCATGCCGGAAGACGACAAGACTCACCCGATTCCCGATCTTACCGGATACATTACGGAGGGACAAATTATTCTTTCCCGTGAACTCTATCGAAAAGGAATCACGCCGCCGATCGATGTTTTGCCGAGTCTTTCCCGTCTAAAGGATAAGGGCATTGGTGAGGGCAAGACGCGCGCCGACCACGCAAATACGATGAACCAGCTTTTCGCAGCTTATGCCCGTGGTAAAGATGCAAAAGAGCTAATGACCGTTTTAGGCGAAGCGGCTCTTACCGATATCGATAAGCTCTATGCAAAATTTGCTGACGAATTTGAGCAGGAATATGTTTCGCAGGGGTATTATACCAACCGCAGCATCGAAGAAACGCTGAATATTGGCTGGAAGTTGCTCTCCATTCTGCCGCGCAGTGAATTAAAGCGAATCAAGGACGAATATCTTGACAAATATTACGGAAAAGTCCAGTAACGCTCAAAAACTGTAACGCAGAAAGGAGGGAAGTCAAATGGCTTCGACCCATATTAATCCAACCCGAATGGAACTGACCCGTCTGAAGAAAAAGCTTGTAACGGCCACCCGTGGGCACAAGCTTCTCAAGGATAAGCGGGACGAATTGATGCGTCAGTTTTTGGATCTGGTACGGAAAAACAAAACGCTGCGAGAAAAAGTGGAAGCTGGAATCTGCAAAGCCAATAAAAA
Organism: Ruminococcaceae bacterium UBA5450; assembly: GCA_002424295.1. Classification (GTDB taxonomy): domain Bacteria; phylum Bacillota; class Clostridia; order Oscillospirales; family Acutalibacteraceae; genus Caproicibacterium. The sequence goes on from DIQY01000070.1 coordinate 2,353, forward strand.
CTTTCTGCTGGCTCGCGCCGGAATGCAGGATGAAGTTCTTGATGTAGCACTTTTAGCGCCAAAGCAGGAGGTTTCGGTCGAATGCGGAACTCGAAACATCATGAGTGTTGAAATTCCTATTTTTACCTATCATACCCGCACCTCGGATCCTAATGACATTTATTCCTATGGTTTTGCCTTTACGAGTGCAGACCTCGACTCTGCTGTCTATTCACTTTCCGAGCTTCTGCCGGATATGCTTCGTCTTGCAGAGACAGAAAAATCCTGTCAACTAATGGCAGAAGAGATTGAAAAAACCCGCCGGCGTGTGAATGCGCTGGAGCATGTGATAATTCCGGATCTGCAAAGCAGCATTAAATATATTACAATGAAATTGGACGAAAACGAGCGCAGCACACAGATTCGTCTGATGAAGGTAAAAGATATGATGCTCGAAGAAGCGCACCATTACAAAGAGAAACTTTTAAAAGAAGTTCCGGAAAATTGAATTTTATGATAAAAAGCTTCTGCCTGACTCACTTTTTAAGGCAGAAGCTTTTTATATTTTACACTGTTTTATTGAAGCCCATTGCTAATCAATTTATAAGAAAAAATGAACCATCTTCTAGCGGGAAAGGGATAGTATTTTTTCTCTCATTATGGTATAATACGGCTTATCAAATTCTTTTCTGTCTAAATTTAAAAAGCGATGGAGCGTCTGAACGTTGAATAAATACAAGAAATTACTATCAAACACCCTGATCTTTGCAATCGGCACTTTTAGCTCAAAAATTCTCGTTTTTTTGATGCTGCCGTTCGTTACCAACGTTTTAAGTAAATCAGACTATAGCACCGCTACGCTTTTGCAGGATATGGGCAACCTTCTGTTCCCCATTTTTTCTTTGCAGATTGTCGACGGTATTATTCGCTTTGGTCTTGATAAGCATTACCGGAAACCGGATGTTTTTACGACCGGTTTAATTTCCGTCTTCAGCGGATTTGTTGTCCTATTGTTATGCTCTCCGCTCCTGAGCAAAATCAGTTTTTTAAGCTTTATGCAGGGGCGTGAAATCTTAGTTTCCATCTTCGTTTTTACCAGCTCTTTAAGAAGCGTATGCAGCCAATTTGTGCGAGCACGAAACATGGTGAAGCTTTAT
>DIQY01000095.1 GCA_002424295.1 Ruminococcaceae bacterium UBA5450
CGATCAAAATAGCCACCATCATGTAAAGATAGAAATTGATCTCCGGCGACAATAATATGATCCGCCAAAGTTACTTCCACTGTACGGAGCGCATCACGTACCGCCTCCGTTACCTGCAGATCTTCTTTCGAGGGCAAAATTGCTCCGCTGGGATGATTATGTGCAAGGATTGCAAATACCGCATCATACTGCACAGCCATTTTTACAAGAGGTTTCATATAAATCGCCGATGCAGTTACGCTGCCCTTTGTCAAAATTCCACACCAGCGCATTCGTTGATTGCTGTCTAGCAGCATCATCTGTACGCATTCTTCCTTCATGCCCTGAAAACGATTTAGAAAAAGGCGTCCGGCTTCCGCATAATTATAGATTCTCGGCGCCTTGGAAGTACTAATCTGATAACAACGATAAAAATCGGGAAGTTGTTTAAAGAAAGTAATCGCTACTTCTCCAATTCCTTTCACTTTGCGCAGTTCCTGCTCCGGAGCGTCCAGCACGCCGGCAAGAGAACCAAAGCGCTCCAAAAGGCGGTGAGAAAGCACATTGGTATCGCTGCAGCGCTCACAATAAAAGAGCATCATTTCCAGCACTTCATGCTCTGCAAAGCCTTCGATGCCTTCCTTGCGATACCGCTCCCGCATTCGTTCCCGATGACCTACATGAGGGTTTTTAGGAGGTGTTTTCCCGGTCATTTCATTTTCCGGCTACCCGGTTTAACAGGTTCACCGGCTCCCTTCTTACAAAGCGGACAATTTTCCGGTGCCCAGTTTGGCAGATCCAACTGTAAAGCGCTGGCAACAACAGGTAACGGAGAAGTCCCTTTACTACGATCCACCACACAGGCAATTCCCAAAACAACTCCACCGTGATCTTCAATGATTTTTGCCGTTTCCAAACTGGATTTGCCGGTCGTTACAACATCTTCCATGATGAGGCAGCGTTCTCCCTCATGAATTTCAAAGCCGCGGCGCAGCGTCATGATATTATCGACACGCTCGGTAAAGATGGCACGTTTTTCGATCTGGCGTCCAATTTCATACGCATAGACGATTCCGCCCATGGCAGGCCCAACTACGACATCTACATTCATCTTTTTTAGCTTTTCTGCTACAGGTGCCAAAACTTCTGCTGCTTTTGCCGGATATTGCTGCAGTTTTGCCATCTGGCAGTATGCGTTAGAATGTCTACCGGAAGACAAGAGAAAATGTCCCTCAAGAAAGGCGCCGGTCTCTTTTAATATTTCGGTGATCTGTGCCTCTGTAATCATACGCTCATACTCTCCTTTATTCGATTTTTTATTTCTGATTTTTCATTATATCCTACTTTCTCCCTTTTGAAAAGTTTTTCCCTCATTTTATCCTTTTTCTTATTTTTTTCATGTGGTATGATAAAAGAGTATTTCGACAAAAATATTTCTGTCGATCGATATTTAGGAGGAAATTTATGAAAAGTGTCACCATTCAGAAAAATGATGCAGAACAGCGGCTGGATAAATTCTTGACCAAAACTTATCCGAATCTGCCGCAGTCCATGCTTTATAAAAGTATTCGAAAAAAGGATATTAAACTCAATCGCAAACGATGCGAAATCAGCACCCGCCTAAAAGAAGGCGATGTTTTGGAAATGTATCTGAAAGATGAATTTTTCCAGCAATCCGAACAGCCTTTTGATTTTCTGAAAGCTCCGGATAAGCTAAAGATTCTCTATGAAGATCAAAATCTAATGCTGCTCGATAAAAAGCCAGGTCTGATCGTACACCCGGATGAACATTATCATTTTGATTCTCTGATTGCCCGTGTACAGCATCATCTCTATGCTACCGGTGAATATGACCCAAGAGGGGAAAATTCCTTTGCACCGGCTTTAATTAATCGAATCGACCGAAATACCGGCGGCATCGTAATGGCTGCAAAAAATTCGGAATCACTGCGTATCATGAATCAAAAAGTAAAAGATCGGGAATTAACGAAACTCTATTTATGCCTTGTTTATGGTCACATGAAGAAAAAAGAGGATACTCTAGAAGGATACCTGCAAAAAAACGAATCTCAGAACCGCGTTTATATCAGTAATAAACCGCTTTCGGAAGGAAAAATGATTCGTACCCGCTACCGAGTTCTGGAGGAAGCACCGGAAGTTTCGCTTTTGGAAGTGGAGCTTCTGACCGGCCGCACCCATCAAATTCGTGCTCATCTTGCAAGCATTGGTCATCCATTGATTGGTGATGGAAAATACGGTACCAATACAATCAACAAACGGTTTGGACTTCCCTATCAGGCTCTTTATTCCTATAAACTCCGATTCGATTTTTCAACAGATGCCGGCATTCTGAATTCTTTAAATGGACAGGAATTTACAGCTTCGGAAATTTGGTTCCTTCAAGACTTTGAGCGCTGGAAAAAAGGAAAGAAACTCTAATAAAACAATAAAAAGGGCTGATTTAAAATCAGCCCTTTTTATTGCTGCAACGTTTTTAACGATTAAAAGCCAAATGGCTCCGTTTTAGTGCCGAACGGATCGCCTCAAAAAGCGGAATCGCTACAACATCGGCAATCGCTGCATTTACAAGCGTTACCGCTACTTTTACGCCCATAATATACTTAATTGCATCTTCCGGATTTCCAAGCAGAATTGCTTCCAGCCAACCATGCCCCAAATACAACAGGCACTGCGCAAGAGATCCAACGATTGCTGCCGGAATGATTCGTTTTAAAGTTGGTTTCTGATCTCCGTGAACACCCCAGGTAATCAGTCCTGTAATAAATGCCATCAAAAATTTCAATGCAAAAGTAACTAGACTGGAATCTGCCCAACCGGTGAGCAAATCATAAAAGAACCCCCCGATTCCTGCCGCAAATCCTCCATAAACCGGTCCAAGGATAAGACCTGCCAAAACACAAAAGACATTTCCGAAACCTACCTGTGCTTTCGTACCCATCAAAGGGAATTTAATGCTGAGGAAAAATCCAGCCAAAACAACCGCCGCAAGTAATCCCGTAAATGCAAGATTGCTGGTCATATCTTTTCCTGTAATATTATATTGAAGATTTCTCAAGGAGACAGAAGCAATCAGCAGAAATACTGCGATCAGCACCAAAGGCAGTGCCAGCCAAAGTTGCATCATACTCCCCGCAACAGCTGCTCCAATCGCAAATAGAGCCGCCATTACATAACCAATTAAAGTTTTCTTCTGTGTTTGTGCATGTTGTTCCATGTTGTTCTCCCTCATTTCCTGTTTTGGTTCTTTACTTTCCCCTACTGGAATGGTACTATTATATTCGGTAACTGTGCTTTTAGAAAGCTACAATTATTAAAAATTAAACGTGCACAGTTTGCAGGTGAAAAAATGTTTTACGACAATATGAAATTAAAGCGCAACGGAAAAGTTCCGCTGTATCAACAATTATATGATCAAATTAAGCAGGCAACGGCGAACGGAGCACTTCGTCCGGGACAAAAGCTTCCCTCTATCCGCGTCTTGTGTGAGGATCTTTCTTTGAGCCGTACTACCGTCGAAGCTGCTTATCAGCAGCTCTGTGTAGAAGGTTATCTCAAAGCAAAACCGCAAAGCGGCTATTATGTATTGGCGGCAGGCGGACAAAAACCTGTAAAGCCGCCTATCCTTTCTGATACTCCCTCTGCCCCTTTTTATCGTTACAATTTTGGTGCAGAATCCGTGGACAGTGACTGTGCCGATCTTAAAGCTTGGCGCAGACATATTCGGGATCACCTGAACCGCCAGGAAGTTTTGATTCGTTACGGAGAGCATCAGGGAGAATTACCGCTGCGGGAAGCTCTGCGTGACTACACCTATGAAGCGCGCGGTGTGATCTGTAATACCGAACAAATTGTAATCGGCGCAGGTACACAGCCTCTTTTATATCTGCTCTGTGGACTTCTGCAGGGAAAAGTCGGTGCCGTCTCCATGGAATCTCCCGGATTCTTACAAGCCGAGCAGGTCTTCTCAGACTGCGGAATCGGTGTCATCAAACTTTCTGCAGATAAAAACGGTCCGAAAATTTCTGATCTCTACGAAAGCAGTGTTCGCCTATTATATGTGACCCCCTCCAGCCGTCCGCAATCTGGGGAGCCAATTCCCCTTTTGCGTCGGCAGGAACTTCTTCAATGGGCAAAAGAAGCCGATGGCTTAATTATCGAAGACGACTACAATGGAGAACTGCGCTACCGTGCCCGTCCGATCGGTGCAATGCAGGGAATGGGAAACGGCGGCAAAGTCATCTATCTTGGTTCTTTTTCAAAGCTTCTGCTCCCCAGCGTCCGAATTAGTTACATGGTACTTCCCTCAGCACTGCTGCCCACCTACCTGGAACGAGTAGGACGTTATAATCAAACTGCTTCCCGCATTGAGCAGCTTGCTCTTTCCGACTATATTAAAAGCGGCCAAATGCAGCGTCATCTGCGGCGGCTAAGAAATGTTTATGCACAAAAAAGTGAACTTTTACAGCAATCTTTAAAAACACAGTTTGAAGATTTTGTTGACATTTCATTGCAGGAAATCCCACTCTATGCGGTGATCCGGCTAAAAAATGCCCCTTCTGTTCCGCGTCTTGTAGAACTTGCGGCAGCCGAAAGTGTACGGGTCCTTCCCGGGCAGAACGGAACGATTCTTCTGAGTTTTGCAGGGATTCCACAAGAAGAAATTGTTCCTGCCGTAAAAGCATTGGGGCGCGCATGGAACAAAATTTTGTATAAATAATCAAACGTTTTTCTTTTTAATGGATAGAAACAGTCAAAAAGGAGCTCCTTTTCCTCTTGTTATCCCGAAAAAACCTTGATTGAAGATTTTTTTCATAGTATAATAAGTATCTATGAAATATTTTGTAAAAGAAAATGCTACAATATGTAGGCAAATAAATCAGCATGAGGAGTAAGAATAGATGATCTGCCAAAACAAATATCACACTCACGCCTGCGGCGAAATTCTGGAATCCCAAATTGGAAAACAGGTTCGTGTCGCCGGATGGGTGGAAAACATTCGTGACCACGGCGGTGTTCAATTTTTAGATCTGCGCGACCAAAGCGGCGTTGTACAGATTGTTGTCCACGATGAAGAAATGCTCAAAGAAGTCAACAAAGAATGCAGTCTTACTGCTGGTGGAACCGTAGTTCTCCGAGATCAGGATACCATTAATCCAAAGATTCCAACCGGTACTGTAGAGATCAAAGTGGATAGTCTTACCGTTCTCGGAAAATGCCTGCCGAATCTTCCTTTTGAGGTTTCTCAGAGCCGCGACACAAAAGAAGATGTACGCTTAAAATATCGCTATCTGGATCTGCGCAATCCAAAAGTGCATGACAACATTGTCCTGCGCAGTAAAATCATCTCCTATCTCCGTCAGCGAATGACAGAACTCGGATTTTTGGAATTGCAGACCCCGATTCTCTCTGCTTCTTCTCCGGAAGGTGCACGAGATTATTTGATTCCAAGCCGCAAACATCAAGGAAAATTTTATGCGCTGCCGCAGGCTCCGCAGATTTTTAA
>DIQY01000048.1:0-145 GCA_002424295.1 Ruminococcaceae bacterium UBA5450
ATTTTTTAAAGAAAGAGAAATCGGGTGATTTGAATAGCTCTCTGCTAAAGCAGCCATTTCCAAAAGTTGCTTTTCACTGATTTTATCTGGATGAACAGCCGTTACTTGAAAGGTTCCTGCTGTCAAAGTCCCGGTCTTATCAAAA
>DIQY01000048.1:366-23899 GCA_002424295.1 Ruminococcaceae bacterium UBA5450
GTCCCGGTCTTATCAAAAACAACTGTTTCTGCTTTAGAAAGGGCCTCCAGATAATTTCCACCTTTGACTAGGATTCCACATTTTGAAGCTCCTCCAATTCCTCCAAAGAAGCTCAGAGGAATCGAAATCACTAATGCGCAGGGACAAGAAACCACCAAAAAAGTCAGTGCACGTTCTAGCCAGACAAGCCACTGCCCACCCGTAATCAGCGGAGGCAAAAGGAAGAGCGCCAGTGCCGAAAAAACGACCGCCGGTGTATAGTAATGAGAAAATTTTGTAATAAAATTCTCGGCAGGTGCTTTTTTGCTGCTGGAATTTTCGACAAGATCGAGGATCTTTGTCACGGTAGATTCCGAAAACACTTTCGTAACCTGTACCCGCAGAAGGCCGCTTTGATTAATGCACCCACTAATAATCACATCCCCGACTTTAACAGTCCTTGGAACTGATTCTCCGGTAAGTGCCTTCGTATCAAGCGATGAATTTCCTTCTAAAACAATCCCATCCAGAGGGACCCTCTCACCAGCTTTAATTAAAATGACATCACCGACAGCCACTTCTTCCGGACTAACCGAAGTAACAGCTCCGTCTTTTTCCAGATTTGCCGAATCCGGTCGGATATCCATAAGAGATGAAATCGAGCGGCGGGATCGATCCACTGCAAAATCTTCAAAGAATTCGCCGACTTGAAAGAAAAGCATAACCTCTACGGCTTCATCATATTTCCCGATTCCTAATGCACCAACGGTCGCAAGTGCCATTAGGAAATTTTCATCAAACACTTTTCCATGAATTAAATTTTTGATTGCTTCCCATAAAATATCCCACCCAATGACAAGATAAGGAATCAAACAAAAAATAAATTTCCCACCTTCATCTAATGGCAGAAAAAAAGAGGCTGCAAATAAAGCGCCGCTAACGATAATTCTAATTAATTGTTTCTTTTGTTCTCTCTCCATAAAATCATCCGCTTTCGTTAGATTTTGAATTTGGATTTTAAGTATTACTGATCGCTTAGAAACTCTTTATTCGGATACATGCTCCATGCCCTGATCAAGGATCGTACGGACATGTGAATCTGCCAGAGCATAAAATACAGTTTTCCCCTCTCTACGGGAAGAAACTAATTTGCTCTGTTTTAATGCACGAAGCTGATGGGAAATTGCAGACTGGGTCATCTGGAGAAGCTGTGCAATATCGCAAACACACATTTCTGACTCAAACAGCACATACAAAATTTTGATGCGCGTGGAATCCCCAAATATTTTAAATAATTCTGAAAGATTATAAAGGGTATCCTCATCCGGCATTACCCGATTTACTCTGTCAACAATATCCTGATGTACATGAATAAATTCGCAACATTCTGCTTCTTGATTCTTTTTCAAATCTTTCACATTCTTTCATATGATATAATGTTCATATATTCATTATATGCAAACTCTTTAAAAAGTCAACAAAAGCGATAAAAAAATCCCATGCTAAAATCAGCATGGGATTTTCTAAAAAGGTAATAGCCTTAACCTATTCTTATCATTCGATGAACCGAGCAATCTCTTCCATTGGTTTTCGAATTTTGCGTGGCATTTTTTGTTCCTTTGGGTAACCAAGGGCTACCATCATACGCAGCTTCTGCCCTTTGGGGATACTCAGCAACTCTTTTACCTTGTCCTCATCAAAGACACCGATAATACAGCTACCCAAGCCTTGATTGGCAGCCTCCAGCGTTAAATATGCGGTAGAGATTCCCAAATCTCCGTGCGCATAAACATGGTTTCCAAACATCTCTTGAATTTTTGGGAGCAAGCGAGGCTCCTCCTCTTCACAAACGGTAATCAATACCGGAGCATGTTCTGTAAAGTGATTGACTCCGCAAAGCTGGGTCAACTTTGAAAGTTTTTGCAGCATTTCCGGATTTGTAACAACCACAAATCTCCATGGCTGACTATTGCAGCCCGAAGGTGCCATTCTGGCAGCTTCCAGACATTTTAATATTTTTTCTTTTTCTACCGTCTTTTCTTCATAGGTTCTGCAGCTATGCCGCTTAGAAGCTAACTGATAAAAATCTGTCATATTTGCCTCCTAAATAACATTTAATTTATTATATCATAGGAGAATTCATCTGTGCTACCATTTGAGAAATTAATTATTTAGTCTTTCAAATGCTTTCATGTTTCGGATTGTTCCTTATCTTCCAGCATGATAAAATAGATCTGAAAAATAGAAAAGAGGATAAAAATAAAATGTCCGAGTTTTTTTATATTGCACCTGGCGCACATATAATCGGAGACGTTACGCTTGGTAAAAACACCTCCGTTTGGTATAACTCTGTTTTGCGCGGAGATAAATCCTACATTCGAATCGGTGAAAATGTAAATATTCAGGATGCAAGTGTTCTTCATGTTGATGCGGATTACCCAATTCATCTTGCCGATGGTGTCAGCATTGGTCACGGTGCTATGCTGCATGGTTGTTCTGTTGGAGAAAACAGTCTGATCGGGATCGGCGCCATCCTCCTCAACGGCGCTAAGATCGGGTGTGATTCGATTGTCGCCGCTGGAGCGCTTGTTACGATGCATAAGACTTTTCCGGACGGCATGCTGATTTTAGGCTCTCCTGCCCGTGCTGTCCGTCCATTGACTCCGCAAGAAATTGAATCCAACCGCAAAAATGCCAAAGTCTATCTGGATCTTTCCAAAAAAGAGCTTTCTCCTGCTGCATGTTCGCCGTTAAAATAAGACGGCTGATTATAAAGGAGGTTTTTTTATGGACTTTTATCATCAGGATCCAAAAACGGTTCGCCAAATGATTCGCGAAGGAAAGATTACTTCTCCCACTTCCGGCATGTGTGCCGGATATGCCCAAGGAAATCTGGTTGTTCTCCCAAAAGAATATGCTTATGATTTCTTGCTCTTTACACAGCGAAATCCGAAGCCTTGTCCTGTGCTGGAAGTTAGTGACGTTGGTTCCAGAGAATTTCCGCTGACTGCAAAAGGCAGCGATATTACTCGGGATATTCCCCGCTACCGCATTTATGAACACGGGCAACTAACGGGTGAATATACGGATGTCTCTAAATTTTGGCGAGAGGATCTTGTAAGCTTTCTTCTGGGCTGCAGCTTCAGTTTTGAAGCGCCGATGATTGAAGAAGGGATTGAAGTCCGCCATATCACGCTCGGCTGCAATGTTCCCATGTTCATTACGAACATTCAATGCAAACCGGCCGGTGTTTTCCATGGCCCGATGGTTGTCAGCATGCGGCCAATTCCATATGAAAAGGTAGTCAAAGCCGTTACAGTAACGGAACGCTTACCACAGGTACATGGAACCCCGATTCATATCGGAGACCCTGCTCATATCGGAATTAAAGATCTGCAAAAGCCGGATTTTGGAGACCCTGTCCCGATTCATGACGGAGAAGTTCCTGTTTTCTGGGCCTGCGGCGTCACCCCACAGGCAGTTGCCATGCAGGTAAAGCCTAGTTTTCTGATTACTCATTCCCCCGGACATATGTTTATTACCGATGTGAAAAACTCTCAGCTTGGCGGCTAATTAGTTTTCTTGAAATAAAAAAATCCCTGTGCAGTTCATTTAAAAACCGCACAGGGATTTTTTATAGCTTTAAAAAATCAGCCTGGAAGACTTAGCATACAGGTTTTAAAAATCTTGATCTTATCTGCATACTCTCTGAGTGCCTGTTGTGCTGCTTCAACCGTTACTTTTTGGAACCGAATAAAGCTTCCCGGCCGCATCTGCCCGACTAGGGGAAGATCCGCCGTAATCACCGTAGCAATTTTAGTATAGCCGCCGGTAGTCTGACGGTCTGCCATCAAAATAATCGGCTTGCCGTTTCCGGGAACCTGCACCGCACCAATCACAATCCCGTCGGAAATGATATCTCCGCCTTTTTTGTGCTCGATCACAGCGCCATCCAATCGATAACCCATCCGGTCAGAATCACTGGTAACCTTATAAGGCGTTCCAAAGAAAGTATTGATTCCGGCTTTTGTAAAGCAGTCGTCCTGCGGTCCAAGCACCGCGCGCAGCGTTACTTCAGGATAATAGGAAGGAATCATGCGCGGAGAAGCTTCTTTCAGCACTATTTTTGAAAGAGCTTCCTCCGAAGCACTCAGCTGCAGTTCATCTCCGGTTTTGAGATTGCGTCCTTCAAAGCCGCCGACCTTTGCCTTCATATAAGTCGACTTGCTTCCCATGACCTCCGGAACATCAATCCCACCTGCAAATGCAATGTAAAGTCTCGTGCCGGAAGTCGTCATGCTGAACGAAACCGTATCGCCAGCTTTTACGCGAATTGCTCTCCAGATAAAAGAAGGCTGTCCATTCACTTTCACTTGTGCAGTTGCTCCGGTCACCGCAAAAACTGCGTCTCCGGTAAATTCCATTGTCGGCCCAAGAAGGGTACATTCTAAGACCCCTTCCGTTTCCGGATTTCCAACCAAAAGATTGGCTGCACGAAAGGAATAATCATCCATCACGCCGGAAACAGACATTCCCGACTGCTGATATTCAATTCGGCCCTTATCCTGAATCGTTGTTAGAGGCCCCGCCATTTTAATTTTCACACTGCTCATTTTACGGCACCTCCTTCCTTCGGAAAATAGCGATACTCATAGGTTCCATTCTTCACAGCCTCTTCAATCGACTGATATTTTTTCTGATCGATTGGGACAAACCGAATATAATCACCCGCATGATGTAAAATTGGCGGTTTGCGCTGTGGGTCATAGAGCAAAATCGGCGTTTTCCCGATCAGCTGCCAGCCCCCAGGGCTATCAATCGAATAAATTCCGGTCTGAGAACCTGCAATGCCGACGGACCCTCCTGGAATCTTTGTCCGCGGTGTTTTAAGACGAGGAGTCGCAATTTTTTCGTCCATCCCTCCAAGATAAGAAAATCCGGGAGTAAAGCCCAACATATAGACCAGGTAATCCCTTCCGGAATGAATTTTTATGACCTCTTCTTCTGTAAGGCCGCTATGTTCACACACAGATCCGAGATCCGGACCGAGTTCTCCGCCATAAAGCGTTGGTATTTCCAAAATATTCGGACTTGGGAGATCCATGTTTTTAAGATTGTCTTCCAATCCTTGTAAAGTTTCTAAAATTTCCTCATAAGAGCACTGCAGCGGATCATACTGCACCAACAGAGACCGATAAGTCGGATTCATTGCCTTAATAAACGGGAACTTCTTTTGCTCGATTGCCAAATACATTCCGCGTACTTTCGCACTGATTTCTTCAGAAATTTCATTTCCGAATTCGACGACAATACTGGAATCCCCTGCAATCAAATAACGCGCTTTTTCATTCATGATTTTTTATTTTCTCCTCTCCTATGCAAAGAGCTTACCCAGAGAAGTTATTCCCAGATAAGCGGAAAGAATCACAACAACAATACCAAGAACCAAAAGGACTTTCGGATGATGATAGCTTTCTCCCATAATTTCCGGTTTCTGCGAAGCGACCAGACAAATTCCCAAAGTCAACGGAAGGATCAATCCATTAAGTGCGCCCGCCAAAACCAGAAGTTGTGCCGGCTGGCCAATCACCTCCATTACAAGAGTGGAGAGTACAATAAATCCGACTATAAACCATTTCTCGTGTTTTGCAACTGTTTTGCTCAGTGTTTTCAGAAAAGAAACGGAAGTATAGGCTGCACCCACAACAGCAGTAATTGACGCAGAAATCAGAACCAGTCCAAAGAAGCGATAACCAAGTTCCCCGGCGCCCTGCTTAAATGCATCTGCAGCAGGATTAGAAGGATCCAATGAAACCCCTTTTACTACTACGCCAAAAATTGCTAGGAACAGAAGAATACGAACAAGCGTTGCAACGCAGATTCCCATAACGGAACTCTGTTTTATCTGCCCAAGATGTTCTTGTTTGGTGATTCCGGCATCAATCAAACGATGCGCACCGGAAAATGTAATATACCCGCCGACTGTCCCACCGAGAAGCGTCAGGATTGCGGGAAATAATGTGGTGTAGCCAACAGAAGGAACAAAGGTTTCTTTTACGGCCATCCCTACCGGCGGCTGGACAATAAAGATAACGATCAGGATAATAGCAATCATTATGCCGCCCAGAACTTTGGTAAGCATATCCATGGCTTTTCCAGCATTTTTAAACAGAAAAATTAGAACGCCGAGAGCACAGGTAATGATATAGCCCCATTTTAAATCAACACCCAAAAGGGCATTAAAGCCCAGTGCACCGCCCCCGACATTTCCAATATTAAAGACCAGCCCACCAAGAACAATTAGTGCGGCAATTACGTAGCCCATGCCTGGCAGCACTTTATTGGCAACATCCTGTCCACGCAAACCGGAAACACACAAAACTCTCCAGACATTAAGCTGTACAATAACTGCAAGAATCATCGAAATCAAAATGACAAAGCCAAATCCACCATGATAATCATTGACAAATTTTGCTGTCTGCGTTAAAAATCCAGGTCCGCTTGAAGAAATTGCCATAATAAAAGCTGCACCTAAAAGCACTCCCAAATTTGATTTCTTTTTCTCCATCTGGGTTCCCCCTTTCTTATTCCTGAAAATTCAGCGAAGACCTTCGGCTAAATTACAGAGTTTGATTCCCTCTTTTTGCAGGCTTTTACGAATATTTTTCACGAATTCCACCGCTTCCGGTGTATCTCCATGAACACAAATCGACTGTGGACAAAGCTGCACAGTTTCCCCCGTAATCGCGATCACCTGATGCTCCTTGACCATTCCAATAATTCTCTTGATACACTCGTCTACATCATGAATCACTGCTCCCGGAGTTCCGCGTGGAACAAGGCTGCCATCCGCTTGATAAGCACGGTCTGCAAAGACTTCACTTGCTGCACGCAGCCCAATATCAGAAGCTGCACGAATCATCTGACTGCCGGAAAGAGCCATCAGAATCAATTTAGGATCAACTTCATAAATTCCCTCGGCAATTCCACGCGCAAGGTTATAATCTTTTCCCGCCATATTATAAAGAGCGCCGTGTGGCTTTACATGCTGCAAATTGACTCCGCTTGCATCACAAAATGCGCGCAGTGCACCAAGCTGATATTTCACATAAGCTTTTGCCTCAGCAGGAGTAACTGTCATTTTGCGGCGTCCAAATCCCATTAAATCCGGAAAACCTGGATGTGCGCCTACCGCTACCTGATTTTTTTTGCACAATTTTACTGTTTCGTCCATTACGCAGGGATCTCCCGCATGAAAGCCACAACCAACGTTTGCAGAAGTAATAAATGGAATGATCTCTTGATCTCTCCCAATTTTGTAAGCGCCAAAGCTTTCCCCTAAATCACAATTCAAATCGATCCAACTCATATACAACACTCCTTTAAAAAATAAAGTATAATAGGGCCCCATAGTCTCTATGTTACCATAACAACTTATAAAAAATCAAATAATACCTGTCGATTCTTATATAGAACTTACAATGTATTTTTTGGCTAAATTGGCTAAAATCGATATTTTTTTGTCATTCACCTTTGTTTTGGCACTTTGACTCTTTTTTTAACTGTGAAAAGAAAGCAAAAATTATATAAATACAAAAGGCTCTGGGAAAGTGATTTTCCAGAGCCTTTTGTAAAAATATTTTATCCTTCGTAAGTTCTTAAGATATCTTCTGCAATGTCTAAGACAGAAAGACGCTGATCCATCGCCTGTTTTTCAATAAAGTGATGGGCCTCTTGCTCCGTCAAATGGCGATACTGTACCAAAGCACATTTTGCTCTGCCGACTTCTCTCAGCTCATTCACTTTTTTCTGCAGACGACTGTTCTCTTTTTGCAAAATTGCAAGGCGTTTATTGGCAATCAAAGACAGACGCAGGGACTGATAAAAGATTGTTCTGTTAATCGGCTTTGAAACAACAATAACGCCTTCATCTTCCACACGAAGCGATACAGAATCTGCCAGTTCACTTTTAACGACCATCAAAACACCAGCAGAAGTCGTGTTGCTCAAATCGATCGCCAATTCGTGCCCGAATTCATCTCTTAAAGGGGCATTGATTACAACCAAATCATAAGGCATTTCCAAAAGGATTCTACGGGCTTCTCCGCCGGAAGCTGCAATTCCAATACGGTTAAATTCATGTGCGTTCAAAAAATCCGAGAAATATTTTTGTCCTTTACTCGTACTGGACACAATCAATACGCTATCCACCCTTCATCCCCTTTTCCTTTGATTTTTCATTAAAAAAATCTTTTTTACATCCGTAGAAAATACGTTTCCATTTCGTATTTTTTAGTATCACCACAGGTTAGATATTTTTCCCATTCCTTACGCTTTTCTGTAAGATAACAGTTCAAAAGGGGACTCGGAACATAACGGTGAACAAATTCGCTCTTTTCTGCAAGATCCAGCGCTTCCTCCAGACTCTCCGGCAACATCTCTAAATGCTGCAATTCTTTTTCCGACGCAGTAAAGAGGTTTCGATTGTCCGGATCACAGAGAGGCAGTTTCTCTCGAATTCCTTCCATACCAGCATAAAGGAGCAACGCAAAGCTTAGGTAAGGGCTGCAGCCCGGGTCTGGACTTCTCAGTTCCATACGAGCATACGATCCCCAAGAAGCTGGAATCCGTACCAGTTGTGAACGATTCTGATGAGACCAGCTCACATATTTGGGTGCTTCAAAATTTCCAAATCTTGCATAAGAATTTGGAACTGGATTCAAAAAACAGGTGATTTCACGAATCCGGCGCAGAATGCCCGCCAAAAAACTCTCTGCAATGGGGTTATGCTCCCCGGGATCCAATTTAAAAAGATTTTCTCCATCGCAGTAAAGAGAAAGATTAATATGAAGCCCGCTCCCACTTTTATTCTCCAGTGGTTTTGGCATAAAGGTTGCATAGAGCCCCCCAGCAGCAGCAATGGACTTGACAGCCGCTTTAAAAGCGACCAAACGGTCGGCTGCCGTCAGAATATCACTATATTTAAAATCAATCTCATTTTGCCCTGGCCCAAGCTCATGGCGGCTGCTTTCGGGGCGCATTCCCATCTCTTCAAGGCTGAGACAAATTTGCCGTCTGACGTTCTCCCCTTTATCATTTGGTGCTACATCACAATAGGTTCCATGATCCTGAGGAATTAGAGTCGGATTTCCATCTTCATCTGTCTGAAAAAGATAAAATTCACATTCAGTACCCGCTTTGCAGACCAGCCCAAATTCATCGAGGATCTGGGCACGGGCGCTTCGCAGCAAGGTTCTGCAGTCCCCTACAAAAGGAGAACCGTCTGGTGTACGGATATTACAGAAAAGGCGCACAACCTGCCCCTCGGAAGGCCGCCATGGCATAGGGGTCAACGTATTGGCATCCGGCACCAAAAACAGATCAGATTCGTTGGCATTCAAAAATCCGCGAACCATACTGGCATCAAACGAAATCCCCAAATCAAACGCGCGAATCAATTCCGAAGGCATTACGGAAACATTTCTTTGATTACCAAAAATATCGCAGAACGAAATCCGAATAAATTTCACGTCATTCTCTTCTACATATTGCAACACTTCATCACGGGTATAGTTCATAAGAGCTTCCTCCTAAACCATTTTGATACTCTCTGCAACAGAATATTTTCATTATACGGGAAAACAAATCAAATTTGAATGCAAATAAAGAAAAAAGATTCGTTTTAAAATGATTTTTTGCAGAGGTTTTATAGTTTTCTGTTTTATTCCAATCAATAACAAAGGCCAGCCAACTTTAATTGCAGCTTGACTTTTTTAAAGCCTTAATCATGATTGTATTGATAAATTTCATTTTGACTGACCACAACAGAAGACGGGAGTCCTGTAATAACCTCCAAATGAACCGGCAGTGGAGGATGATGTTTGGAAAATGCCTGCCGAAGACGTTTTTCAACTTGCTTACCGTCTTTTGATTTCTTTACCGGCAACATCAATACAAACTGATTCCGACTATAACGACTGAACACGTCACCTTTTCGCATGGTTGTCTGAATGATTCCTTTTAGTATCCCCATCGTTTTATTTAATTGATCCTTAGAAAAATTTGCACCATTCTCTAAAGATAAAGTAAGCAGCATTAAAATAACACAGTTGTTTTCCCTATCAGCGCTTCTCACAATCATATGAAAAATATGTTTAAAAATCTCATAGGAACAAAAATAAGCACCATTAATTGGCTGTCCATTGCGGATTGTTTCTTCCAAATCCTGTTCAATCTGATGGATATCCTTAATTGTATGATAAGTGCTGTTCGAAGCCCATTGATAAATATTTTGCACAATCTGCGGCATCTGTTCACCCATCTCATCAAAACAGGTCTGGGAAACAACTGGGTAATAGTTTAAAATTTCCTGTTTCATATCTAATTGCTGCATTGTCCTAAATAAAAGAATATATAACTTTTCACTAAATGGGTCTGTTAAAAGTGCCCGATTACAAATAGAAAGCAATTCATTCCAATCGTCCCGATTTCCTTTTGAAAAAAGCAAATCGCCAATCATTTCAATGACATCCATATATAAACGGCGATAATAAATCGACTGCTGAATTGCCCAATGATGTTCGCATAATTCTGGTAAAAGATCGCCGGTATATAATTGGATAGCTCTTCGACAAAGCTGCAATTTTTCCTCTTCAGGAAAATGGTTATCCTGTTTTATTTTTAATACAATATCTTCAAAATCCCACAGATCTACTTGAACGGGAATTTCCGGATTCCAAACATACTGTTTCCCCTCTGTAAAAATAAAATTCGTTTCAGGATCTGCTTTTTTTAACAGTTTGCGCAATAGATAAACAGCCGATTTTAACGCTCCGGCAGGATTATCTGCTTTACTGTCTTCATTCCACAGGCGATTCATCAATTCTTCATTGGAAATCCGCAGATCGCGCTTCTGAAAGAGCAGGATAAGCACCTCAAAAGGTTTATTGAGGCGCGTTCCTGCTTCTGCAATCCAATGGCCTTTCCAGCAAACGCTAAATTCACCAAACATCGTAACCTTAAATGGGTTCACTCTACTCCCACCTTTCCATCACAAAAACGGGTTTGGTTTCTTTTGGAATATTTTGTAAATTATTTTCTTTTTTTCATTATATAAAATTTATTTTAAATATGCAAGAAAACAAGTTTATCCCAAATATAGAAATCAAAAGAAAAGAACAGCCGCTTCAAAATTCAAAGCGACTGTTCTTCATTTTTACAAAAATGATTTCTTAATTGGAATTACGCATTTGCATCTCTCTGATGATCGTCGTCACGATCCTCTTTGTCGTATCTCTTCTTAGAAAGGATCATAATTACGACTTGAATCACAGCGATAACTGCCATCATTACCGTCCACTGATCAAAAATGACCATTGGATTGCTCATATTTTCCGTAAGAATAAATGCAATAATAGAACCAACTGACGGAATCAGGCTGATGAAGCGCCATACCCCATGACGTTTCACTTGATCTTGATCTTTGCTTTCCTTATAATTCTGCGTCTTCGAGGCGACATATGCGCTCTGTTCTTCCTCTTTCTTTTTACGAAGGAAGAAGGTCAGCAGAAGTGCTACACTGCCAAGTACTGTCAGAATACAAAGGATCAAATTCAGAAGTGCCCAATTATCTGTTGGCGCTGCCTTTGGAGCAGGAGAATCCTGAAGCTGTACTTTCTCTGCTTTTTGGGCAGCAGGAGGGTTCTGATCAGGCACTGTAATCGTTTCCTCTGCTACAATTTTCGGAGCAGGAGTTACCGGAGTCGTACCATTTGGCGTCGTTCCTGTCGGTATATGGTTATTGATGGGAGGAGTCGTTGGCGGGTTTACCGGTGGAACTACTGGTGGAACTACTGGCGGAACTACCGGCGGAACTACCGGCGGAACTACCGGTGGAACTACCGGCGGAACCACCGGAGCTGCAGTAATGGTGATTGCGCCATCCGTTACTGAAAGCTGATAGTTATTGCGATAATAACTGGTAATTGCTGCCCCTGTGATTGGATCATTTTCTTCCTCATGGGTGCTGTTAGAAGCAACATTGTAGACATCATATGCCATACTGCCTGTGAGTCCCATCTGAGTTGTTCCAACATCTGTGCGTTTTATAGAGAACGTATCCGGATTAACGGTAAATCTGTATCCTTCCAAAATTCCTGTAACATCTGCACCACTGACCATCTGCTCTGTACCGCTATAAACAAAGCTATTTGAATGGCCAATAATTGTAATCTTCGCAGGAGTGATCTTTGCTGGAGCCTTCAAGGCAAGCGTTTCCGGCAGCTGATAATTTTTTGCTGCCGCTCCACTGAGACTAAGATGAGTAGCTTCTACCTCTTTTGCACCATCAACATTTGTACTGTTAAACAAAACATTTCCGGCAGCCGCAGTCAGCTGATCCTGATTTGGCAGACCTTTTACCGTAATTGTGTACTGTTTTGCTGTTTTGTTTCCATCATAAACTTTATCCGAAGCTTTGAATTCAAAATTTTCTTCGACGATCTGATAAGGACGGATTATTAAGGTACTGTCCTGTGTACTGATCTGATAGTTTCCGGGGACTGCAGAATCATCGGTAAGGGTCACATGGATTCCATAAGTCTGCGCGTATTCTCCCGGATCACGGCTGAGAGAATATTCCAGTGTTTCACCGGAAATAGTTCCGGTAACAGTCGCTGTCAATTCCGGATCGGAATCTCCATAAGTCTTTGTTTTGGCATCTGCACTTACTGCAGCCTTAGCCGGATTGATCTTTGCTTTTGCTGTAATGTTATCAACCGACAGCTCATAATTAGAAGAAGCATCCCCTATCAGCTTTAGCCCTGTTGCTGTTACATCTTTATCTGCAACATTGCCACCATTATAAGAAACATTTTCATCAGAGAACTTTACACTTTGAGCTTCGACCTGTACTTTTTCTCCATCAGCCGTTGTAACGGTTAATGTATACTTCGGTTCCTCATCGCTGCCGTCATAAATCTTATTTTCTGCCTGCAAACCGATATCTGCAGCAGTAATCAATTTTGCTTCGATTGAAAGGGTTCCCGGAACATATTCGATAGAATAATTTTCGGTTACATCTGTCCCGTTTTCTGTAATTTTGGTATTTTCTTTCTGAAATGTTCCGTTATAAACACCCTTATCTGTTCCCTTTGCAGAATAGGAATACCCGCTCAGGGTCTGACCGGAAACGAGCGGTGTTTCATCAGAAATTTTTGCAATCGTAATGGACTGTTCACTTCCAGAATAGACTTTGCCCTCCGTCTCTCCAACAACCGTAACCGAACGTTTGCTGATTACAACAGGATTTTTTGTCACCGTCAGCGTATAGTTTTCGCTTTGTGCTCCCGTCAAAGTCGGCTCGGATGCAAACGAAACTTCTTTTGTAGTTTCAGATGCATCTGCTGCAACGTTCCCTGTAATCGGTACATTGCTCAGCGCTACGTCATCATTTCCGATTTTAACCTCATCAAGATTATGAGAGGCAGTGACTTCCACTACATTAGTACCATCATAGGGGCGATCAATTGGAGTCAGCGTCAATGTGACTTCCAGTTTTGTAATGGTTCCTTTTGCAGTAACTGGATTTAAAGTATAATTTCCAAGCTCATTCTTCTTAAGAGTAATAACTGCATTTGCATCTTTATCAGCGCCGGCATTCGGGCCCACAAAAGTAAGAGAATCAAGTGACGCTGTTACCTCATTGTTGAGAATTCCATCGACGCTTGTGATTTTGCCATCCGCATCAGTGGTACCGTCATATGGTTTTGAATCTACACTGACCGTCACGGTAACCGGACGCGGGCTAATTGCCGCTGTAGTCGATGCTTTATTCAGCGGATTTCCATTTTCGTCCAGAAGTTCATAATTGTCTGCCGAAGAACCGCCCAGCTTGATATTGGTAACATTGACTGTTTTATCTACACCCTGATTTTTATCCGCAAAAGCAAAATCTGCTGTTACCGAAATTTTCGAGCTGTCAGCAATTCCACCAGCCTTATCGGAATCAAGGAGGTTCATTGTATTAAAAGTTATGACTCCGTCAGCATTTACCGTGCTATCATAAACTTTATCCTTCGCGGAAAAAGCAACATCCGTTGCAAGTTTTAAAGCACGTTTTGTAATACTGGCTTCTGTTGTTTCAACAGTTGGCTGATAATTTTTAGCATCACTGCCTACTAATCCAACTCCCTCGGCAGTCACCGTTTTATTTGTTCCCACTTGCTCATCGTCAAAAGTGGCTGTTGCTTTCTCCCAGCTGACTTCTACCTGATCATTTTCAATCAAGCCATCACAGGAAGCTCCTGTAAGAGCCGCGGTCTGATTTCCATCGTATGGTTTATCAGCAGCTGTAATTGCAATAGTTACCGGTTTCGCAGTGATATTTGCAGTTGTGGTATCCTCTGCAGAAATCAGTGCAAAATCCCCTTTTGTATTATTGGCAAGAGCAATTCCTGTTACCGCAACCATCTTTCCTTCTCCGACATTTTTATCAGAGAAATTCGCTTCTGCATTCTCTGTATTAATGGTAACTCCCGCTTCATTAAGCAGCTGCTTTACTCGATCAGAAGCACTAAATTCACTGGACTCAATCGCTGCATTCGTATTTCCGTCATATTTCTTATCACTTACTTTGATATTGGCTGTTACCAAAAGAGGAGTAATATTTGCTTTTGTTGAAAGCACTTCAGGCATTACATAATTTCCAGCATCTTTTCCATCAAGAGTAATTCCTGAAATTGTAACTTCTTTATCGGTTCCAACATCAGCCGTATCAAATTGGAAACTGAGTTTTGAAAAATTAAATGCAACATCGTCTTCTCCTATAATTCTATCCAAAACAGTAACAGCCCCAGTTGCATGCGTTGTACCATCATAAGATTTATTGTCGGCAGAAACTATTAAAGCCAGTTCTTTTGCAGTAATATTTGCCGTAGCAGACACTGTGCCTTTAATAAAATAATTGCCGCAATCGTTTCCGGAAAGTGTAATCCCGTTCACGGCAACAGTTTTATCTGTTCCAACATTCTTATCCTCAAATTGGAAATTCCCACCGCTTACCGTAACCTGATCATTTCCGATGATCCCTTGAAGACTTCCAAAAGTCCCTTTGGCATTGGTACTTCCGTCATAAACTTTATCTTCTGCATAGGCGCTGACCGAAAGCTCCTTTGGATCAATCACACCAGTTCCACTTACAGAAAGTGTATAATTTTTGGCGCTATCTCCGCTCAGCTCCACTCCTTCGATGGTCAAAGCTTTATTGGAACCAGCATTCTGATTATCGAATACTGCCGTAACATGGTCGGTGTTATACTGAATCTCATCTCCACTAACCGCTCCGGTCACGATCATCTTGCTCAAAAAGTCTTTTGCTTCTGCGGTCCCGTCATAAGTCTTTCTTGCCGTAAAAGTTCCTGTCAAAGGCTTTGGATTAATCGTCACAGCCGCACTGCCAATCACAGGTGCATAATTTGGATCACTGCTCTTAGCTTTCACATAAACGGTTACAGAGCCAACATCTTTCTGCACAATTGGATCAGACTGCCATGTTGTTCCGTCCGTACTATAGAAAATCTCATCAGTGGTTCCGGAAACAGGTGTGATTTCATAAGTGACACCATGCTCATTTCCGTCATACGTGAAGGTTCCTCCGGTAACTGTTAGATTGCGCTGTGCCTGATCGACCGTAAGGGTTCCGCTTTCATACTGGAAATTATAATCATTTGCTTTTCCACCAGAAGGCGTCAATGTATGTGATCCGGACACTGTCGGTTTTACAACGGTAGGCACAGTGTATTCCAATGCAGTAGAAGCCGTTTCATGATTAACGAACCCGGAAACCACAACATCCGTCTGCGGATCATAACTTTGGAGATCAGCATAATTGATCGTTTTGCCATGGTAAGCTGCAGTTAAAGCAGCCGGATTGATGGTTACAGTCGCAGAACCATAATAAGCTGTATAGTGATCTTTGCTTACCTGATAGCTGACCGCATAAGATTCCACACCCTCTGCGGCATTTCTTTTTACATGAGTAAAAGAGGGGCTCTGCGTGAGTGTGTAGTTCCCGTTTTCGTCCATATACCGAACATCGGCGCCCTCAGCATCTCCGGAAAGCGCCACTGTGATTTCATAAGCGTGGCCGTCATAAGTTTTTACTACATTAGGAGCACTCACTCCGGCATTCATATTTTCGTTATGGGAAAACACCGCATAATAAGTAGTGTTGCCGGTTACTTTTGCGCTCATCATTTCATCGGCGGTCACTTTTTGACCGCTTTGATTCTGCCATTCTACAAAATAGCATTCATTATCGGGCAGTGTAGTCGGAATATCATCAGATTTAAGAGAGTTTTGATAATCAACGGCTGCACTTGACTTGTCAAGGCTTCCATAAGTTTCGCTTCCTGATTTCACTGCGAAATTCACGGTATACTGGTTAATTGTCTTTGTACAGTAGACATCGACATTATTAGAAGGCATTGTAACGACCATTCCAAACCAGCCGCTGAAATGATACCCTTCTTCTGCCGGTAATGGTTCTATTGTTACAGACTGCCCAACCTTGTAACTGTCGGTCTTATAAGTTTCGCCGTCAACGCTATCATAGTGATAAGTAATGGCATAGCTTCTAAGATCAAACTTTACATACTGTGTTCCTTCTGAAATAGTCTGCGGATTATTGGCATTTGGAATATATTCTTTTTCATCATATCCAACTGCCGGAATCTTTTCCGGCGCCGACTCAAGCTGATTTCCAGTCAGCGTTTTAAACGTTGTATAGCTGCCGTCCAGATTTTCCGTCTGATAATAAACGGAATAGAGTTCCACTTTTTCATAGACAAACGTATATTCATGATTTTCTTTTGTGAGAACTGCAGAGGTATTCTGAACTTGATATCCCCCAATCGCCTGATAAAAAGCGACCATAGAAGCAGCACTAGAAGTGCCGGTGGTATCTGCTGCAATCTGAGTCCCCAAAGTGTCTTTATAATGAATTGTATAGCTCCAGTTATCCAGCTTTTTATAGGCCAGTTTAATTTCGATCTGATCACGATTCAAAACCACACTGGTACTCGTAACGACAGGCTGATATCCATCAATTGCTTTTGCAGAAACCGTAACTGTGCTGTTCGGCTGACCGCTGCCGGTATCGGAAGGAGCGATCTCTTTTGTAAGGTCATCTGCATCTACATATTTAATCGTATAGGTAGCGGTCGTATTGGTGCTGTAATTTGCTTGAAGCGTTGTATCTTCCATAATCTGAGTTGAAAAGCTGAAAGGTACCCCATTTCTGGTCCAACCTTTAAACGTATCCGTTCCGCGAGTCGGATCTGCCGGCTTTTGGGCTGTTCCACCCGCCGTAAAGGTCTGAGAATCAATTTCGGTTCCGCCCTGGGTATCAAAAGTAACCGTTACTTGCCTTGGTACCCATTTTGCATACAAAAGCAGATCCTTCGCCGGCATGGTTTTCCCTTCAAATGCATAAGCATCTCCGGCTAAGGCTTCATTGTCATACCAGCCTGCAAAATACAGGGTCATTCCATTCTCTGTTTTTGTAGTTACTCCAACCTGATAATTTTGAGGTGCCTGATTGGAGATATCCTGTTCATAAGGGATGCCGGTTATATCCCCGACCGCCGGTCCGCCATTGGTCATAAACTCAAGATCATAGGAATTACGCGTGTAGTAAATATAGTAATCATTCCAATCCCCATAATGATTAGAGTGATAAGTAAAGCCCGGAAGATCGATGAAATCTTCATCTGTAAAATGCCAATCTTCATTTCTCACTTTAAAAGGACTGTGGATTTGATGATCTGTCCCATATTCATAATAATAAATAGTGCTCGAGCCATCCGACTTTTGCCCATATACCGTCAAGCCGCCTTCCGGCATTGTGGGGGCTGCTGTATAAAAAGTATCTCCATGTTTGGAAGTATACCAAAGATACTCACTGTTTTGGCTGCTCGCTTCGTCCCACCATTTTTGAAGGGACTGCTGATATTTAATATCAGTATGGGTATAAGCAGTCTGCCAACTGCCGCTCCACCAATCTCTTTTATAAATCTCAAAAGTAAGAGTATAAGTCTTGCGCTGATAATAAACATTGCGGATCGTAGTTCCTTCCCCAGAAACAGTAACTGCGCTCTTATCCGTTTTTTCCTGATTTAATTCGAATCCGGGTTCATTAAGAGCATCATAATCCGCATCTGTGCCTGTTAAGCCGCTGCGCTCCACCTTGCTGTCATAAGAATATCCGTCGTCATCGGCATTTTCTTCCCAATAAACCACCGTATACTTAGCTTCGGTTGCCTTCCATTTACTGGTCAAGGTAAGATCCTTAGCAGGCATTGTCAAATAGGATTCATTCCATCCATCAAACGCATAACCGGTCTTTGTAGGATTTTGAGGTTGAACAATCGCCTGTCCGTAACGGTAAATAACCGGATCAATATAGCTGCCGCCATTCGTATCATAGCTTAACGTATATTGATTACGATCATAGAAAATTTCAACGACTGTACTTCCGTCCGGAGCGATTGAAGTCTGCGTTACAGGTTTCGAAGTAAATCCTTCGACGGTTTTCGCCTTCGCATCAGTCTGATTGCCGGCCTCTCCCGAAAGTTTTTGCGTTAAGTCATCATTCGCAACATAATCTGTTCCTTCTGAATTCTGAAACAGATGCTTTACGGTATAAGCCTGCATTCCTGACGTATAGGTGACTTTTTCTGTTACATCTGCTGCAATGCTGCTCACGTTGAAATTAACAGTAGTTCTGTCCGGCGTAAATCCGGTAATAGCAGGAGATTTCACATTTGCTGTGAAATTCTTTCCCTTTTCAACTTCCGCCACATAAGAGGGAGATGCCATTGTACCATCACCAAAAACATAATTAATGGTAACTTTATATTTAGCGAGTACACGATATTGTGCATGGATTTTCAAATTCTCAGTGATATTGGAAAAAGATTGATCCCAGCCGGTAAAACAATAGCCATCTTTTCCAGATACCCGCGGCTCTAGTGCAGTTCCTCCTTTTTCAATTTGCTGAGAGGAAATCAGCTGACTCTCAGCTTCATCTGCATAAAACTCCACCGTATAATATGTTGGGGTCTTCTGATTTTCTGAAGAAGCTGCAGACGAGGATGCCGTTTGCGCAGTATCCTGTGCAAAAGCGGTCATCGGCGCCATCGTAACGATCATGCCCACCGTCAGCACAAGACTTACGATACGGTTCCATAAATTTCTGCCTTTTTTCATTGAATATGTACCTCCTACTCCCATCTTTGTCAGAATATGAAAGATATTTAAAAAGGATTCTACAAATTTGATTTTTTGTAATATTGTCTGTACGATCTTCCAAATTGCAGCAAAAATTGTTCTAATACTCCAATGATTTAAAATATAGTATTTTATTTCTATTTTTGAGATTTAGTATAATTCTGTTCGGTCACAAAATGGTCACAAAATAAAGATTCAAATAATTTAGATATCAGAAAAAATACGATTCAAGATTACTTTTACAGAGGCAGTCGATTACGTTCTTGAAATTTCTCTCTAAAAAGCAAAAGCCCCTTTAGAATTGCTGCTAATTAACGAAACTGCTAACTTAACATCAACCACTAAAGGGGTTTTATCCTTATGATATTTTTACTGTCTTTAATTTGAAACTGCTGTAATTAATTGTTTTGTGTATAAAGCGCTTTAATAGGGGTTTGCGGTATTCGGCATCAAAACATAGAAATTTGCATCCAGAATTTTTTCAAGATCCGCCTTAAATAATTTACAATATTCCTCCAAAAGGGGTCCTACCTCTTTTAGATCCTGCTCATCAGCCTTTTTGCTGCATACCTGCGGAGGCAGATCAAAGGGAAGCTCATCCATGCGGAGAAACATTTTTCCTCCATGCATGCCGGTTCCGCAGAACCTGCCCACCAAAGGATAATGATACGGATTATGGATTCCAAGGACCACAATCACACCGCCTGCCTGATACTCTCCGAGAAAGCTTCCAGCGCAGCCACCAACCACCAGTTTCGGAATTTTATCCTGATTATGCTTTCATATGAATGCCGGCACGGTAGCCGATACTGCCTTCCACAAAAATCTTTCCGCCGCGCATAGCATAACCGGTAGCATCTCCGGCATTACTATGAATCACAACCTCGCCGCCATTCATCGTATCCCCGGTAGCATCCTGCGCATTACCATCCACCACGATCGTCGCACCATTTAAATAAGCTGCCAGTGCATTTCCGGGAGTCCCATGAAGCACTACATGCTTTGCAGAAAGCCCTGCCCCAACATAACGCTGCCCCAAGCAGTGATCAACCTCTCCATCGGGATCCGCCGCAGAACGAATCAATTCATTTAGCGTCTGAAAATGCATTTGTTTTGCTTCTAACTTCATCAATGCTTTTCTCCTCCTTATTCGCCGGCGTGCTTGACACCCAAGATTTCCAGTTCCTTTTCGTTAAGACCGATTCCTCGAAGCATCAATCGATTGCCGCGAAGTGCTTCTACAGAATTAATGCCCATGCCGCCCATCATTTCCATCAGTTCATGATTCCAACCGTTTACGAGATTTACGAGCCGTCTGCTCGCTTCATCCGGGTCCAGACGCTTTACCAGATCCGGCCGCTGGGTCGCAATCCCCCAGTTACATTTGCCGATCTGACAAGTACGGCAGAGGGACAGCCCATCGCCAAAAGTGCCGCTGTCGCAATATAAACAGCATCCGCTCCGAGAGCAATGGCTTTGACAACATCCGCAGAGCTGTGAATAGACCCGGAAACGATTAGAAAAATGTTGCCACGGATTCCTTCCTCCCTTAGACGGCGATCGACCGCCGCAAGCGCAAGCTCAATCGGAATCCCCACATTATCGCGGATTCTGGTAGGCGCAGCACCGGTTCCGGCACGAAAGCCATCGATTGCAATAATATCCGCGCCGCTTCTTGCAATTCCGCTGGCGATTGCAGCAACATTATGTACTGCCGCAATCTTTACAATGATTGGCTTTTTATATTCGGTCGCTTTTTTTTAAGAGTAACAAGCTGCCGCAAATCCTCAATCGAATAAATATCGTGATGCGGAGCGGGAGAAATCGCATCGGTTCCCATCGGAATCATTCTAGTATGGGAGACGTCTTCCACAATTTTACTGCCGGTCAGATGTCCGCCGATTCCAGGTTTTGTGCCCTGTCCTATCTTAATTTCAATCGCTGCGCCGGCTTTCAGATAATCCGGATGAACTCCAAACCGTGCGGATGCCACCTGGACAATCGTATTGGCACCATACTGATAAAGATCCTCATGAAGTCCGCCTTCTCCTGTATTATAGAAGGTCCCAAGCTTCTGTGCGGCCTTTGCCAGCGCCTCATGTGCATTATAGCTGATCGCGCCGTAACTCATGGCACCAAAAAGGATGGGCATGTTTAATTTTAGCTGCGGAGTAGTCTCCGTGCAGATAGAGCCATTTTTGTTGCGAACGATTTTTGCAGCTTTTTACCCAAATAGGTGCGCGTCCCCATTGGCTCTCTGAGTGGGTCAATCGAGGGATTCGTTACCTGAGAAGCATTAATGAGCAACTTATCCCAATAATTCGGATAATCATTTGGAGTCCCCATGCCGGAAATCAGCATGCCGCCGCTTTCGGCCTGACGATAAATTTCCGTCATCGCTCTCTGGGACCAGTTATGATTCTCTTTAAATGCCGCGTCATTTTTAACAATTTTTAGAGCCCTCGTCGGACAAACTGCCACGCATCTTTGGCAGTTAACACATTTCATTTCATCACTCATCATCAAATGATGCTCTTGATCAAAAGAATGCACTTCATTCGCACACTGTCCCTCGCAAAGACGGCATCCAATACAGCGCGCTTCATTTCGCACAATTTCATAAGCCGGAAGCTCATAATTGATATTCATCAGCACTCTACCCCCCTCATTTAAATGAAAAATCAGCGGTTCACCACCGCGGGGCGCCCAAATCCGATCAAGGTCCGGTTGAATCCTGCGGATTGCACTTTCCTCACTGGCAATATAGACGGTCTCATCTTTTTCTGCCGCTACAAGCGACCGCAGCTTTAACCGATCATTGAGTGCCATCAGGCCGCCGGAAAATCCTACAAGGATTGAAAACGGTCCGGTGATCAAAAGACTCGCAAAGGTGTTACGCAAATAAGCGAGTTGACTTCTCTCAGGTTCCGGTCGATGTTCAATTGTTCCCCAGAACGGTGCCGCAATCACACTGGCAACTTCCTGCATCGTAAGTTCCTGTCTGCGATTAAGATAATCAATGATATAGGTGATCACTTCCGTATCGGTAAGAAGATTACATTTATAGCCATACATCTCAATATATCGTCGATTCGCGTCGTAGGAAGAAATTTCTCCATTATGTACAATACTATAATAGAGCAGTGCAAACGGATGCGCACCTCCCCACCAGCCATGCGTATTGGTCGGATAACGCCCGTGTGCCGTCCAGCAATATCCGCAATATTCATCCAGGCGATAAAACTCTCCTACATCTTCCGGATATCCGACTGCTTTGAAAACGCCCATATTTTTTCCGGAAGAAAAAACATATGCTCCGGGAATCTGGGTATTGATCCGCATAACACAACGAACTACACATTCGCATTCATCCAACTGGCTTTCCTTTAAACGGGTCGGCAGAAAATTTACAAAATACCGCCAGATCAGTGGCTCATCCGTAATTTTCGGATGACGTCGAATCGGAATTTTTGACAAGTTTACTAAATCAAAATGATGATCTAAAAAGTGCTCACATTCTTCCTTGGCCTTTTGACTGTCGTAAAATACGTGGAATGCGTAACTGTCCTTATTTTCCGGATAAATTCCATACCCCGCAAATCCACCGTCTAATCCGTTGCTCCGGTCATGCATTAAAGCGATCGAATCAATCATCTTTCCTCCGCTGATTCTACGCCCATCTTTACAAAAGATTCCAGAAATCGCACAACCGGCCGGGATCCGCACCTGACCTTCTTTTTCCATGTTGTTTCCTCCTCGGCCGTTACAATTTTAAGTTTTCAAAAGCAAACGGTCTTTATTTTTTCTCTTGAATCAGAAAGTTTTTGTGCAAAACGCCTTGTTTGTTGTAGTTGCTATTATAGAGCGCTTCGTTTTAAAAGGTCAACGCCTTTTTTAGAAAATTTGAATTTTTATATTTTAAGCTTGCATTAAAAAGTTAGAGCTCTTATATTTTGTGTGATAAAGCGCACAAACTTGCATTAATTAAGCAAATATATTTCATAACTTTCGCTTATTTTTAGATTTTCACAAAAAAGCATTGACATCTTTGCCTCTCTAGTTTATAATTCAAAGCATAACAGCAAAGGCGCTGCGGGTTTTTCCCGCAGCGCCTTTTTTATGTTTATCCCCGCTGTTTGAGCGCAAGATAGAAGCTTTATCTTGCTATCTTTTCAATTTGTCAAACCGTTTCTTATGATTAAAATCAGGAGGTAAGAACGATGTCAACAAAATGTATTCCCGAATTATTTGGAAAACTGGTGTTCAA
>DIQY01000061.1:0-9065 GCA_002424295.1 Ruminococcaceae bacterium UBA5450
TCCATGCACAGTAGTAAGCTGTCCACGCCGTGCGGCACCCTCCTGTTTTAAAAGTTGATACATATTGTTTTCCTTTTTAATTTTTTAGTGAATAAACATCGCATCTCCAAAGGAGAAGAACCGATATTTTTCCTCTACCGCTACTTTATACGCATTCATAATGTGATCATACCCCGCTAAAGCGGAAACGAGCATAATTAATGTGCTTTCCGGCAGATGGAAATTGGTAATCAGTCCATCCAGGGCCTTAAATTGATAGCCTGGATAAATGAAAATATCAGTCCAACCTTCACTTGGCCGGATACATCCCTCTTTTGTCGCAACTGATTCCAGGGTACGGCAACTGGTGGTACCAACTGCAATCACACGTCCGCCGTTTTTCTTTGTCTCATTGATCGCATCAGCGGTCTCTTTAGGAAGATCGTAATGTTCAGAGTGCATCTGATGGTCTGTAATATGTTCTGCTGTAACCGGACGAAAAGTTCCTAATCCAACATGCAGCGTAACAAATTCCACCTTGACTCCCATATCACGAACCCTCTGCAAAAGTTCCTTTGTAAAATGCAGTCCGGCTGTAGGCGCCGCCGCAGAACCGACTTCTCTGGAATAAACAGTCTGATAGCGTTCCTTATTTTCCAATTTCTTTTTGATATAAGGCGGGAGAGGCATTTGTCCAATCTGATCTAGAATGCTGAAGAAACTTCCATCGTAGCTGAATTTTACGAGACGATTGCCGTCCTCAATGATTTCGAGGACTTCTGCTTTTAAAAGGTTGTCCCCAAATGTAAATTTCGAACCTGGCTTTGCTCGTTTTCCGGGGCCACAGAGAACCTCCCAAATATCATTTCCACGATTGCGCAGAAGAAGAAACTCTACCCTTGCACCGGTATCTTCTTTAATTCCATAGATCCTCGCTGGAAGAACTCTGGAATCATTCAGCACCAAACAGTCTCCGGGATGAAGAAAGTCAACAATATCATGAAAATGCGCATGCTCTATCTTTCCGGTCTCTTTATCAAGCACCATTAGTCTGGAAGCATCCCGAGGTTCAATCGGCGTTTGTGCAATCAATTCTTTGGGCAGATCATAAGCAAAATCCTTTGTTTTTAAGTCTTTTAAATCAAGTGGCATATTTATTTAATCTCCTTACCGACAACTTCCAAAATTTCTTTTTAAAATTTGTGAAATGTCATAATCTTTTCTTATTATAAATAAATTGACAATCAATATCAAGCCATGGTAAAATAAATACTTGATAGAGGCGCAAACTGCATGAGTATGAAAGAGTAGGATTGCCGAATTTCCGAAGAGACTTTCAAAAAGGGTCGTTTGCCGAAGAAAATTGTTTGCGGCAGAACAAACTTTCTGGTTGTGTCGTTTGCGAAAGCAACCCAACTGTCATCATTGCGATGGAGTGCTATCGGATTCGGAAAGATATCCCGAATTCGTTCAGTATCAGAGACTAAAATGATGACCGGCTTTGTCCGGCTTTTTTTATTTTGTTTTGCTAATAAAAAAGGATTCTCTATCATTAAAATTTAGGAGGTTTCGGTCCATTATGAAACAGTACAAAGTAGGTATCATAGGCGCTACCGGCATGGTTGGGCAGCGTTTTGCGACGCTTCTGGAAAGCCACCCATGGTTTCACGTAACTGCTCTTGCAGCAAGTGCCCGCTCCGCAGGGAAGACCTACGAAGAAGCCGTTGCAGGCCGTTGGCTTCTCTCTTCCCCAATGCCGGAAAGCATGAAAAAGATGATTGTGTTTGACGCAGAAAAAGATGTTGATAAAGTGACGGCACTTGTAGATTTTGTTTTCTGCGCTGTAAATATGAAAAAAGAAGATACAAAAGTGCTCGAGGAACTCTATGCAAAGCACGAATGCCCCGTTATGAGCAACAACAGTGCAAATCGCCATACTCCTGATGTTCCGATGATCATTCCGGAAATCAATTCTGATCACGCACAGGTGATTGACGCACAGCGCAAACGCCTTGGGACAAAGCGTGGATTTATCAGTGTAAAATCAAATTGTTCTCTGCAAAGCTATGTTCCTGCAATTCATCCGTTGATGGATTTAAATGTTACTAAGGTTCTGGCCTGCACTTATCAGGCAATTTCCGGCGCCGGAAAAACATTTAAGACCTTCCCGGAAATTATTGATAATGTGATTCCATACATTGGTGGTGAGGAAGAAAAGAGCGAACAGGAGCCCATGAAAATCTGGGGGCATGTGGAAAACGGAAAAATTGTAGACGCAACTTCTCCTAGCGTTACCAGTCAGTGCCTGCGTGTTCCGGTATCGGATGGTCATATGGCAGCTGTCTTTGCCAGCTTTGAGAAAAGAGCTTCTCTAGAAGAGATTATTGAGCGTTGGGAAAACTATAAAGGAGCTCCGCAGGAGCTAAATCTGCCAAGTGCTCCAAAGCAGTTTCTTCACTATTTCCGTGAACCAGATCGTCCTCAGCCTCGTCTGGAGCGTAATCTGGAAAATGGTATGGCTGTTTCCATCGGACGTCTTCGCCCGGATACACAATATACCATTAAATTCGTATGCTTCAGCCATAATACGCTTCGCGGAGCAGCCGGAGGTGCAGTTTTAATGGCAGAACTTTTGGCTGCAAAAGGCTATCTCGACTAAGTGTTCGGAAAATTTCGAATGCCAATTTTATTGGAGGAATTAATTGAATTATGAAGCAGCCTTTGTTTACTGGGTCTGCTGTCGCCCTTGTTACCCCTTTTCATGAAGATGGTTCTGTAAATTATGGGCAGCTCGAGCAGCTTCTGGATTTTCATCTGCGAAATCACACAGATGCAATTGTTACCTGTGCGACCAGCGGTGAATCTCCAACATTGACTTCTGAAGAATATTCGAAAATTATTGATCTGACCGTTCGCAAAATTGGGGGTAAAATCCCGGTAATAGCCGGAGCGGGAAGCAATTCTACGGAAAAGACGCTGGAGCTTTGCAAAACAGCAGAAGCTCTCGGAGTAGATGGACTTCTTCTAGTTACTCCGTTTTACAACAAGACCTCACAAAAAGGTTTAATTGCACATTATACTTTTTTGGCCCAACGAGTACAAAGCCCAATTATTATTTATAATGTTCCATCGCGTACAGGTTTAAACGTTTTACCGTCTACCTATAAAGAACTCAGCTATTTGCCAATGATTAATGGTGTAAAAGAAGCAAACGGAAATATTTCTGCTATCTCCGAAACCATTGCACTTTGTCAAGATGAATTAAATATATATTCCGGCAACGATGACCAAACTCTGCCGATGATGGCTCTTGGTGCAAAAGGCGTTATTTCAGTCTTTGCAAATTGCATGCCGCAAGAGATGCACGATCTGTGTGCAGCAATGTTGTTAGGAGATCTAAAAAAG
Organism: Ruminococcaceae bacterium UBA5450; assembly: GCA_002424295.1. Lineage (GTDB taxonomy): Bacteria > Bacillota > Clostridia > Oscillospirales > Acutalibacteraceae > Caproicibacterium. The sequence goes on from DIQY01000061.1 coordinate 3,385, forward strand.
GCAAATGAGCTTCAAGTAAAATATCTGGAACTTATGAATGCGCTTTTTACAGATGTAAATCCAATTCCTGTAAAAGAAGCTCTGAAAATGATGGGCATGAATTGCGGTCCTTGTCGGCTGCCACTGACAGAAATGGATGAATCCAAAAAAGAACTTTTAAAAAATGTTTTAAACAGTCTTTCTCTTCTCTGAAAATTTCATAAAACAGGATGTGTAAAAAAAATCATGGGAACGAAAATTCTGATCAGTGGATGTAATGGTCACATGGGAAAAGTAGTTGCTCAGGAATTGGAAAATCGAAAAAATGCTCAAGTGGTTGCGGGTATTGATTTAAATTCTACCCCCTGCAAATTTCCAGTTTATTCAAATCCAATTAATGTCGCGGAAAACGTTGATGTTATCATTGACTTTTCTAATCCGGCAGCACTCTCTTCCCTACTGTCCTACACAAAAAGCAAAAAGATTCCGGTTGTTTTCTGTACAACCGGATACAGTGAGGAACAGGAAAAAGAAATTAAAAAAGCTTCTGAGGAAATTCCTGTTTTTCGGTCTGGAAACATGTCGATCGGAATCAATCTGCTGATTGAACTTGCAAAAAAAGCTGCAAAAATTCTCGGGACTGATTTTGATGTTGAAATCATTGAAAAACATCACAACCAAAAATTAGATGCTCCCAGCGGAACAGCATTAATGATTGCCGACGGCATTTCTTCTGTTCGAGATGAGACCCATTATGTTTTTGATCGCCACTCTCAGAGAAAGAAACGCGAAAAAAGCGAGATTGGCATTTCATCTATTCGCGGCGGAACCATTATTGGAGAACATGAAGTAATGTTTGCCGGCCATCACGAAGTGATTACATTAACCCACTCCGCTCAATCGAGAGAGATTTTTGCAATCGGTGCAATTAATGCTGCTTGCTTCCTCGCAGGAAAACCAGCCGGATTTTATCAGATGTCCGATCTTTTAAAAGAAGGGGGGCAATTTTAATGCGTGAAAATGAATCAATTTCCACTACGAGTGAAATTACTCTTGTAACTCTACTTAACTGTCCAGTTGATCCTGATTTTATTGCAAAGGTATTTGAAAAGATCGCAGATTTAGGTGTAAATGTAGATATGATTTCTTTTTCGCCAAATCAAGGGGGATCCACTGCAATTTCGTTTACCATCATGGACGAAGACCTCGGAAAAATTTTAAAATTCACTTCCGCTTTACGAGAGAAAGCACAGATTAAGCCTATTATCAGCAGCAATAACTGCAAGATTAATATTTACGACGAAAATATGGTGCAGACTCCAGGGATGGCTGCAAAAATCTTCGCAGCATTTTCTTCTATTAATACCGATTTTCGAATCGTTACGACTTCCGATGTAGATATTTCGGTTCTTGTAACAGAGGCAGATTATAGTGATACGCTGAAAGCAATTCAAAGTGCCGTTCAAAAGAATTAAACATTTGCAATTTATAAACAAAAAGCAGCTTTTCATTAAAAAATGAAAAGCTGCTTTTTGTTTCGCTTTATTCTTCCTGCTCCTGCGAATGATCGGCTAAACGTGCTTTTAAATACTCTATTCGGTGATCATGAGTACGAATCGCATTCAACATTCTCTCGAGAGTATCCGGCTCCTCTGTATTTTGAAAGCGCTCATAGGACTCTTTAATTCGTTCTCTGCGTTTTTGAAACTCTTCCAACTCAATCTGCAGAGGAACTTTTTGTCCTAAAGCATCCCCATAAACTGCAATCATCGTTTGTTTTGCCTCTGCAAAAGAAACCGTGTCATTTTCGGTTAGTGCCATACTCTCGATTGCTTTCAAAAGCAGGCGCTCCGCTGGTTCTCCCGCATGAAGGCCCTGCATCACTTCGTCACGCAGCTGATGAGCTTTGGCTAAATCACTTTCTCTTTGTTTATCATCCATCATAAAAATCCTTTCTCAAAGAATTTAAGATTTCTTCAGTCGTTTTACGATCTTTGGATCAGGGGTACAGTAAATCGTTTTCTGCTCTCGATAAATAACCATCCCCGGTTTTGCCCCCTGCGGTTTACTGACATAGCGTACGAGCGTATAATCTACGGGGACTTGAGCAGAATCTTTGGCGTGACTGTAAAAAGCTGCCAAAGAAGCGCATTCCAAAATAGCCGTTTCGGAAGAGGCTTCCCCAGAAGTTTCTAAAATCACATGGGAACCTGGAACTTTCTGTGTATGAAACCATAAATCATTTTTATGGGCTTTTTTTAAAGTAAGCAAATCATTTTGGTGGTTATTTCGCCCAACCAAGACAGAATGCCCATCACTGGTCATAAATTTCCATGGAATAGATTCTTTCGGTTGCTTTTGTTTTGTCCCTTTCGGAATTCTGATATATCCTTGTTCCATCAACTCTGTGCGGATTTCGTTAAGATCCCGTTCCAGTTCTGCTCGTGAAAGCTCATCAAAAACGGTATCAAGATAATGAAGCTCTTGTTCTGCTTCATGAATCTGGACGGTCAATACCTGTTCTGCCGTATGTGCTTTTCGATACTCTTTATAATATTTTTGCGCGTTTTGATTGGCCGTTAAGGCTGGATTCAGAGAGATCGTCTTCATCGGCATCGCTTCTTCATAAAAGTTTTCAAGCTGAACGGAAGAAGCTCCCTTCTCAATCCGATACAAATTTGCACTCAACAAGTCTCCGCAGAGTCTCAGTCCATCGCGTTTTGCACATTGTTCCAATTCTCCCCGCTGTGTGTTGATCTTTCTGCTTAACCGGTCTGAGGAGGTAGAAAGGATATGAAGCAAATCGCGACTTTTTATCCGCATTCGCTCGACGCGATCTCTTTCTCCATAAAAATCATCCAACAATTCAGAAAAATTTTCTTTTTGATCGAGTACCGCCTGCGTTCCATACTGATGAATCGGCAGAAATGAAAAGTCAAATGGTTTTTCATTGTTGGATATCATATATGGAGTTCCAGAACAATGAAGTACGGTTTCTTTTAGTTGTCCCAAAAAGAAAACCGTACGTTCTTTCATTTTGTTAGAAAGAGTGTGATTAAAAAGTTCCTGTCCTCCGCCAATTTGAAATTGCAGCTCTCTGCATACGATTGGAGAAAGTCCTTGTACACTTTTTAAAAGGGCTTTTGAAAGTTCCATATCGGCAGGCAGTGATTCAACTTTTTGAATGATTTCTTCTGGAGAAAAATCCAAAAGGCAAAGCTTTGCCTGCGGCGGTGGCAGCTGATAGGTAATTCCAGGCAGTACCAAACGCTCAGAACTCATCTCTGCGTTTACCCGCTTTAAAGCATCGATTACTTTTCCATTTTCATCAATTAAAATCAGGTTGCTGTAACGGCCCATAATTTCCGCAGCAAGCGTCAAACGGACAGAGTCTCCCAATTCATCAATCGCATCAAAATCGAGCAGCAGAACGCGCTCTAGCCCCGGCTGACGAATCCCGACTAGTCTTGCTCCAATCAGTCTCTTTCGCAGGAGCATACAAAGCATCGGCGGAACCTTTGGATTTTCCGGAATTGAAGAGATGAAATGGATTCTCGCACTGTTCGCTCTGGTAGAAAGCAACAATTTCCAGATTCCTTCTCTGGAACGCAGAATCAAAACAATTTCATTCCGATTTGGCTGATAAAGTTTATCGACCCTTGTTCCCAATGCTGTTTCTTCAATCTCGTGTTTTAAATGATGTAAAAATGCGCCATCTAAGGCCATGCGTTAAACTTCCCCCTTAAAGATAAAAAGCCGGACTTTTCATAACGACCGATTTTATCCAACATACTTCTGGAAAACGGGTCTCTAATTTTTTACGGAGTGGTTCGATGACAACATCTTCTGTAAAGAAATGCCCGGAATCAACCAACGTATAGTGATAAGAGTTGGCTTCCACCAGAAAATTATGCTTACTTTCTCCCGTTACAAAAGCATCGCATCCCATTTGCATAGCAGTTTCGAGTAGATCGATTCCGCCCCCACTGCAAAGACCGACTGTATGAATTTGTTTATTTCCTTTTGTATAGCGAAGGCCATCGGCATGCAATGATTCTTTTACAAACTTTGCAAATTCAAAAGGAGCCATTGGCGTTTTCAAATCTCCCATCAATGCCTCCCGGAATCCTGGTGCATATTCTTTTAAAGTTCTGATGTTTGTCAACTCCAGACGATCGGCAAGACAATCATTGACTCCACCATGTGCCATATCCAGGTTGGTATGCGCACAAATAGCGGCGATCCCGTTGCGAACCAATTCATAAGGAGCTGTTCCTGGAATTAGCTTTTTAAGGGGCGTAAAAATAACCGGATGATGACTTACGATCAGTTGGGCGCCTTTTTGCTTTGCTTCTTCTATTACACCCGGAGTAATATCCAAAGCCAAAATTGCGGTAGAGACTTTTTCGGAACCATCCCCGACAAGAAGCCCTGAATTATCAAAATCCATTGCGCAATTAAATGGGGCAAAGCTGTCAATATATTGATAAACATCAAGTGCTTTCGTCATCATAATCCTCTCCTCTTAAAGATTTTCCAGCTTCCGAATCACCAAAATTTCGGCAGCATACCTTTCTTTTTCTGCTTCTTTATGGGAGATCATTGCTCCCTTACGACGCTTCTCCAAATCTTCCAGTTCTTTTCGATAGTAAGCTTTTCCGGCTTCAGAATCCGCACGAATTTGCCCAATATATAAATCTCCTGGGTGACGGCGGATCTTCTCCGGTGCATAGAAAACCAGCATAACAGAATAAACTTTTTTATCGTCAATGACAGCTTCTTCTTGCTGCGTAAAAAATCCATTCTCAAATAAGAACGCTCTCAGTTCGAAAGCTTTTGACATTGGCTGTAAGATCCAATGTTTTTGGGGATTTTTGACCCATGATTTCTGTGATAAAATTTTCATAATCAGTTCGCCGCCCATGCCGGCTATCACAAAATCATCTGCCTCATCCTCTCCAATTTTCAAAAGCCCATCAGAGGTTCTGGTTTCCACGAGATCAGAGACGTTATATTGCAGGAGATTTTCCTTGGCATTCTGAAGAGGCCCTGAGCGAATATCTGAAGCAATCGCATAAAGGATTTTTCCTTGTTTTGCTAAAAAAATTGGCAGGTAACCGTGATCTGTTCCAATATCACATAGTCTAACCCCGGAACGAACAAAAGAGGCACAGAGCTGCAAGCGTTCTCCAAGCTTAGGAAAAGGATATCCCATTTATATTTTCGCTCCTTATAATCAGATGCCGTCCGGCAAAACGATCTGTCGGACGGCGTTAGCAATTATCTGAAAGATTTCATTTAGAGAGATGCTGGTTTAATTTTTCAATCAGTTCGTCCGGATTGATGCCATGTACCATACAGGCTTCTTCAAGAGTTTCTCCTCTAGAAGCGGGGCATCCGAGACAATGCATTCCCATTTCTAAAAAATAAGGAGTCGTTGATGGATCTATATCAATAATATCTCCAATAATGGTATCTTTGGTAATCTTCATAAGAGATTCCTCCACACTTTTTCGATTTCTTTTTTCTTTTATTATAATACTCCAAAATTTCTTTTGCAATACAAAATGGTGCCTCAGGTTTTGTCTGAGACACCATTTAGATGATGGTTAGATTAAAGAATCAACTTAACCCTGCTGCTCCTTCATCTTTGCAAAGCACTCACTGCAATATACAGGACGGTCTTCACGCGGCTTAAAGGG
>DIQY01000061.1:9418-9813 GCA_002424295.1 Ruminococcaceae bacterium UBA5450
TTGCAGATGAGAGTCTTGTCTTCGTACATTTGATTTTACCTCGCTTTGGATGATAAGATTTTGCCCCTAGACGGGTTTACACCGTCGCCTTTGATTAACAACGCTCTAACTTAAGCTACTAGGGCATATTAAAAAAGAAAGCTATCACTAAAATGTTTGTCTAAGCTTAAGGCGGGCACGTTGTAGAGCATTATCAGCCGCTTTCGCAGTAATCTTTAACTGCGCTGCAATTTCAGAATAGCTGTTCCCATTAAGATATGACCTTAGCACTTTTTGTTCCATTTTAGATAAGTTTTTTTCAATTTTATGCTTGAGAAGTTCGAATCCTTCTATTGCCATAATTCGCGCTTCTGGATTTTCTTCTTCGGGAGAAAAAAGTTCTTCTTTCTCAAAAA
>DIQY01000004.1 GCA_002424295.1 Ruminococcaceae bacterium UBA5450
CCTTCTCCATGAAGTTTTACTACCGTGACGGTATCCCCGACCTTTGCTTCTCTCAATGTTTTCATTTCTGCTGCCCCTTTCTTTCAATAAATAGACCATTGTGTCCTTTAAACCATGACCTTCTGTGCCATTTCCTGACTGATTGCAATCCTTGCCTCTTTCACATTGACAATCACATTGCCGCACATTGTCGTGATAACCGTCACATTTCCGCCGACCACAAATCCCAGATTTTCCAGATGCTTTTTCACCTCCGGTTTTCCTCCGATTCGTTTGATCGTGTTCTGTTCTCCAATGTTTGCGAGCGTTAATGGCATTTTTACCGCTCCCTTTCTGTAATTAAAGATTAGCATATGCTAATTGGAAAGTCAATGGAATTTTTTCAAAATTAAGTTTTGTTTTTATGATTTTGTTAACTATGCAACATCAAGTTAGCGTAAGCTAATTTAATACTGTGCAAATTTACAATGCTTTTTAAACTTCCATTTAATGGCATTGTATTGTAATCATAATAAAGAAAGTAGTATACTAAATATGGAATTTTAAAGGGTAAATCTTAGCTTGTAAAAATTAAAATGCAAATTATAATGCAATTAGGCAATTGTTTTTTCATAAAAATCTCCTATCTTAAGGCGGGAATTTGTGTCTTGTGCTAATAAGATTAAAAAGCTAAGATTTCTATTTAGGAAGAAATATTTTCTGCTTTTACAAGAATAGCAGAATGAAAAGTGGGAGAGAGAGAATGAAACCAAAATTGAAAATCCTGATTGTAGACAATCAAAAAATCAATCGCAAAATTTTAAGCAGGCTTCTTTCTGACTTTTACGAAATTATTGAAGCGGATAATGGCAGAGCCGCTCTTGCTGCTCTACGTTCACAAAAAGGAACTATTTCTGCAGTTCTTCTGGACCCCATTATGCCAATTATGAATGGTTATGATGTTTTAAAAGAAATGTCAAAAAATTCAGAAATGGCCGCCATTCCTGTCATTGTGATTTCTCAGGACAACAAGGAGGACAGCGAAATAAAAGCGCTGCAAATGGGCGCCAGAGATTTTATTTCCACCCCTTATAACCCAAAAATCCTGCGCCGCAGACTTTCCAATTTGATTGAATTATATGAATCCAATCTCTGTATTGGGCATATTGAACGCGATACGCTTACCGGTGTTTATACCAAAGATGCTTTTTACCGCCATGCAGAAGAAATTTTGGGCGCCAATCCAACAACGCCTTACATTCTTGTTGCCACCGATATTGAACGTTTTAAATTGGTAAATGATAGTTTTGGTTCTGCCACAGGTGATGAACTTCTGCAATATATCGCAAAAATTTTACAGCATGATTCCCTCCAGTTCCACGGAATCTGCGCGCGCCACAGTGAAGACCATTTTATGATTTTGATCCCGAAATCCACAGATGACGGAAATATGCACTCATTTATTGAAGCAGCCCAAAAAGAGTTAAAGCAATTTCCCTTAAATATGAAAATCTCTCTGAAATTCGGAGTGTACTTAATAGAAAATCTACAAACCCCTCTTCCTATTATGTGTGACCGTGCTATTTTGGCGGCAGAAAGTGCCAAGGGACATTATGAAAAATCCTGTGCTTACTATGACGACTCTATTCGCCAGCGCCTTCTTCGGGAACAGCAGATCATAGATGAAATGAAATCATCCTTGGAAAAAAATCGGTTCCAAGTCTTTTTGCAGCCAAAATACGACCTGAGTAATGAAAAAATTGCCGGTGCAGAAGCGCTGGTGCGCTGGACTCATCCGAAACTGGGAGCACTGAGTCCGAGTGAATTCATTCCGCTCTTTGAACATACCGGTTTTATTACAGAACTGGACAAATATGTCTGGAACCGCACCTGCGAAATTTTGGAAAGTTGGAACCAAAATGGCTTACCACATATTCAAGTTTCCGTAAATGTTTCCCGAAAAGACATTTATCAAGAAAACCTTCCGGAAATTATTTGGAATATTGTTAAAAAGCATGGACTTGAACCGAGCCAGCTTCATCTTGAAATCACAGAAACTGCCTATACAGAAAATGCTGAACAATTAATAAGCGTTGTCAATGAGCTCAAAAAAATAGGATTTCTCATTGAAATGGACGATTTTGGAACCGGATATTCTTCTTTAAACATGCTCTCTGAACTTCCAATTGATGTTTTAAAGCTCGATATGCGCTTTATGAACTCCATCAAAAAAGGTGCATTACAAAAAAACAACCACCATATTTTGGAATTTATTATTAGTCTTGCAAAATGGATTAATTTGCAGGTCGTTGCCGAGGGTGTTGAAAAGAAAGAACAGGTCGATTTTTTACGTAAACTGGGATGCGACTATGTGCAGGGATATTATTACGCAAAGCCTATGCCAGTCGATGAATTTACCAAACTTCTAAGCGGTCCGAACATAGAGGTTCCATCATGTACTTTTAAAAAATCACTCTATTAATGTAAATCCTCAGAGACTTCTGATCAGCACCTATGTTTTTATAAGTCATAAGTGCTGATCTTTTTTATTTTAGGAAAACCGATATTACTTTATAAAATAAGAAAGGTAACCTAACTTTTGGCTTATACTCGTCCTTTGATCAAATCCGTATTTTGTATCTTGACAGCATAGAAAGAAGGGCCTATTCTAGATAAGCAAATGCTTAATTAGAATAGGGGAGATCCATATGAATACGGAAATTCTTCATGTTATCACAGAACCAACAAAATTTCAGATTCTTGGGTTGCTTATGCAACACAATTATTGTGTGCATGCTCTTTCAAAAAAGATTGGTATCAGTGAACCGGCAATATCCCAACAACTTCATATTCTTAAAAAGAATGGCATCATCAGCGGAAAAAAGATAGGTTATCAAATACATTACCAGATCAATATGAAACTAATTGAAAATGCAATCAATGAACTTCTTTCCCATCTTGCTAACCAGAAAGCTCTACCTGACGTAGGAGCAGACTGTAGCTGCGAATTTGCTTCAGAATGTATTCGCTATAATAACGGCAGGAGAAAAAAGTAAATGGAAAATGATTATTTGATTACTAGAAAGCCAATTAAAGCTCTTATTTCGTTTTCACTTCCTATGATCATCGGCAACCTGTTTCAGCAGTTTTACACAATGGCAGACTCCGCTATTGTTGGGAGGTTTGTCGGGGAACAGGCACTTGCTGCTGTAGGCGCCTCTTACGCGTTGACAAATATTTTTATCTGTATTGCCATTGGAGGAGGAATTGGCTCCTCTGTCATTATAAGCAAATATTTTGGCGGAAAAGACTATCAGAATATGAAAACCGCCATCAACACCGCCATGCTCTCTTTTTTACTGATCAGTATTCTTTTAGCCGGAATCGGCTTATTTTTCAGCAAAAGGATTATGATCCTCCTGAATACACCGAATGACATACTTGATATGGCTGTGGTCTACCTCAATATTTACTTTCTAGGTTTGCCTTTTCTATTTATGTACAATGTTGTTTCCTCCATGTTTAACGCCTGTGGAAAATCCAAGATACCACTTTACTTTTTAATTTTTTCTTCGATACTCAATGTATTTCTGGATTTATTTATGGTTTCAACCCTACAGATGGGTGTAGCAGGAGCAGCGTGGGCAACCCTTATTTCGCAGGGAATTGCAGCGGTTTTTTCATTTATAGTATTATTAAAGTATTTACGACAGTTTTCATCCAAAAACAATAAGGCTTTTTCAAAAGTCGAGTTTACTAGTATGGTTAAAATTGCGATTCCGTCGATCCTTCAACAATCTATCGTTTCTATCGGTATGATGCTCGTTCAGTCAGTAATCAATCGCTTTGGATCCGGTGCTCTCGCGGGATTCTCGGCAGCTATGCGCATTGAATCTATCTGTGTTGTACCGATGGCTGCTATTGGAAACGCAGTTTCTTCCTTTACTGCACAAAACATCGGTGCGGGTCAAAAAGAAAGAGTCGTCGAAGGATTTCACGCAGCAAATAAAATGGTTATCTTTTGCGGTGTTATTCTTTGTTTGACTCTTGAATTTTTCAACCTATGGATTATTGAATTTTTTCTGGGCACAAATGGCACAGAGGCAGCATTAAGCACAGGTCGGGATTATCTCTCCTTTATGGGATGGTTTTATTTCATGATCGGATTCAAAATGGTGGTAGACGGACTTTTAAGAGGCGCCGGTGATATGAAAATGTTTACCATTGCAAATCTTGTTAATCTTTTTATTCGGGTTGCAGTTTCTATTTTGTTGGCTCCACATTTTGGTATCAGCATGGTCTGGGTATCCGTTCCTATCGGTTGGTCTATGAACTGGCTGATTTCGTTTTGTCAATATCGAACAGGGCATTGGAAAACTTTAACCCTAACTGCTAAAACTTAACCAACATAGAAAAATCATTTGTCCTCTATTTCAACATATAACATATATCTGATATGAAAAAATAGCGAAGCAACCTAAAGATTGCTGCAAAAACGCAACTATACGCTCTTGCAGCAATCTTTTTTGGCGTCCCCGGGCAGATTTGAACTGCCGGCCCCACGCTTAGGAGGCGTGTGCTCTATCCAGCTGAGCTACGGAGACAAATACAATTTTAAGAGTAAAAAGAGTGAAATAATTCGAACGACCTGCCGCTTAAAAGACAGTCGCTCTACCCATCTTCGTTATGAAGGCATCTTTACCCGTTTATTATTTTTAAAAATAGGATTTAGCAAAAAAGTCAAATTATCCAGACGGCTTTTTCATTCGATATTAATTATACGGCTTAAATTTGTTTTTTGTCAACGGGCTTTCCCTCCCATGCCAGCAAAAAGCCCAAAATCAGCAGAATCATACAAGCAATCGGCAGATAAGAAAGCACATACTGAATCCAATTCACCTGTGGAACAATCAACCGAATAGAGCTGAAAAAGCAAGCCATAAAAATCCCCTGAAAAGCAGATAAAAAAACACAGACCCCAAATGCCCTGCGCAAAGGTTTCAATAAAAATAAAATCAGCCAGATTACAACCGGAATCGTAAATGCAACAAACAAGAAAAAATCGCACTCCAAAAAATGGTTTGCCAAAGCATAGACTGCAATTTCCGGCGTTGTCAGTGCACTATCTTTTTGAAAAGCAGCCGGTACAAAAAGAAGAACCAAAAAAGCGGCTTCAAAAGCGCTCGCTGCTATACGAATCTGTCGCGGTGATTTGGTCATAGAAAGTCTCTCCTTTTTTAAAACTCATATGGAGAATAGTTTCATTATAATAATTTTTCAGAAAAAAGCAAGAAAAAGCATTTTTTAAACATGATTCTATTGGGATTTTAATCCAATCCATTTTTCATGAAACACCTTATCATTTTTAGGAGAAAAATGATTTTACCTTTGAAATTTTAGCAAACATGTAGAATTTTTTTGAAAATTGTGATACATTATCCTATTATACAAGATATAAAAACGAGGAGATAAAAATGGAAATCCAGCAAAATTATGAAGATGTGTTTCAATCGGCAACGGAACTTTTTTCTTCAAAATGGATGCAGAACTGCAGCTTTTCGGAAGAATTCCGCAACAAATGGCACCGAATTCTGCGTGCAAATGTCCGCAGTGAAAAAAATATTCTTCCAGAAAATGCAGAGACAATTTTTCCGGTTCCATACAGTTTTCATGGCGGAAACATTATTTTTCATTTTGACCAGGAAAAACTTTTTGATTGGTTCCGACAAGATTCCCTTGGAAAAGAGCGGCGGGTTTTTATTTCAAAAGATCTTACCCGTGGACTTTACGGTGACCTTTCCTTCCATGATTCTCCGTTTTACTATAATTCCACTGCCACAGAGCCGTCTATTCCTAAAAAAGGAACTGAAATTTTTGCATGCTCTCTTCCCGGATTTCCACCGCCGCTACAGGTGATCTACGGAAATAAACGGATAGAAAGTTCTTTTCATGGTTTTAAAAAGCGTAAACTTTCTTTTTATCTGATTCCTGCTGAATTTACGCCGGCATTTCTCTGCACCCCTTTTGAAAAATGCCTCTATCTTTTTTGGATGGACTGCTGCATCATAATGGAAAACCGAGCTAAATTAAAAGATAAGGATCTAAAACCTTTACTGCATATTTTTCGACCTACTTCCATACTGACTGTGGAAAAAATAATCTGAAGGTCATTTGTTGAAAGAAGGAAAATGATTGAAACAGGGAACCCCGCCGCTTAGTGCGGCTGTGCAAAAACAAATTATTGATATGATTCTGAAAAATGATATGAAACCCGGCGACCGTCTGCCAACCGAATCAGAGCTTTGCCGCAGACTTAACGTTGGTCGCGGCACTGTTCGTGAGGCTGTAAAAGCGCTGATCTCTCAAAACGTTCTGGTCGTTCGGCAAGGATCAGGCACATTTATCTCACCCCGGCAGGGAGTCTCAAGCGATCCTCTCGGACTCACTTTTTTAAAGCATGATCAGCAGCTCGCTTTGGATCTTTTAGACGTTCGTCTGATGTTGGAACCAAACATTGCTGAACTTGCGGCAACCCGTGCCACTTCTCGGGAATTGCGGATGATTGTACAACAATGTGATACGGTACAGGAACTGATTGAAAAAGAAGAGCCTTACCAGCAAGCCGATGTAGAATTTCATCGACGAATTGCTCAGGCAAGTCACAACCAAGTAGTCAGTACGTTGGTCCCGGTGATTCATTCATCAGCAATTCTAAATATTGATTTGACCAAAAACAGCCTCAAGGGAGATACAATCCGATACCATCGAGCGCTGGCAAACGCAATTTCTAGTCATGACCCCTACGGTGCCCGTTATGCTATGATTTTACATTTAGCGACAAATCGTCAATATCTATTTCCAAACGAGCCAACCCCCTAAACTCTGACAATTTTGGTCAGAGTCTTTTTATGCTTTTTTAATTGGTAGGACAACTTATCCCTATCGGTGTGGAGCATCGTGTTAAAATTGCACAATATTTTTATTAATATCTTGTTTAATTGACGGTTTTGAGTCAATTTGCATAAAATATATTGACAAACCGGTTTCATCAATATATGATGAATTTAAAAGTATGGGAGAGCAGAAAGAAGGAAGCAAATGTGACAACGGACGGAAAAAAAGTTACCATTGATCATGTTGCTTCGTTGGCAGGCGTTTCTAAGACGACTGTCTCCCGCTATCTTAACGGTCGATACGATGCTTTGTCTGACGAAACCAGGGTTCGGATTGCAAAGGTGATTCAAGAACTCAATTACCGTCCAAATCGAATCGCCCAAAGCCTAAAATCCCGCAATAGTAAAATGCTGGGTTGTCTCGTCAGTGATATCAGCAGCCCTTTTTCTTCTATTTTAGTAAAAGGAATCAACAGTGTCTGCACACAAGTTGGCTATCAGCTGCTCCTTGTAGACAGCGGCGATGATCCGGAAAATGAACGCTGCGCAATCCAAAATCTTTTGGAAAATCAGGTAGATGGGTTGATTGTCAACACCACCGGACAAAACGATCCGTATCTTTTGGAATTAAAACGACAAAAAGTTCCTCTAGTTCTCGCTGATCGATGCCTTTCGGCACCCGGTATCATTGATACCGTCGCAACAGAGAATTACCACATTACATATAACTGCATTTCTTATTTAAAACAGCTAGGCTATGAGCAGGTTGCCTTTTTCACTCCAGGCAACGGGATGATTGCCCCTCGAATTCTCCGTTATCAAGGATTTTGTGATGCGCTACATGAAGTATTTGGATATTCCGGTGAGGAAAACACTTATACTTTCTCTCTGGAAAAAGAAGCGGACTGTATCGAAAAGGTTCAGCAGTTTCGCGCTAAATATCCGAAACAACGGATCGCGCTCTTTGCAGTAAACGGTGTAACGCTTTTGCGCGTTCTTAACGCTGCACAAACTTTGAAAATTTCAATTGGCGCCGATTTTGGTGTCTGCGGATTTGATAATTGGGGCTGGGCTGATCTGATTCCACCTGGAATCACCACAATTACCCAGGATTCCAGATTAGTTGGAGAACACGCCGCTCAGCTTCTTCTCCAACGGATTGCTGGAAAAGGCCCCAAAGATCCGGTTTATGAAGAGCTTCCCAATAAACTTGAAATTCGTGGTTCCACTGTCTCTTCTTAAAAAACTTAAAAAATTCTTTTTTGGATTTTTTTTTAAGTTTTATGGAACCGGTTTCATAGCAGCTTTTCAATGGTTGTTTACTGGTAACGTACCAGTCAGCATAAATCATTTATTTATGGGAGGAATACAGAATGTTCAAAAGAAAATCGATCCTTGCTCTTGCGCTGGCAGCAGGCATGACGTTAAGTCTTGCAGGCTGCGGTGGAAGCTCCAGCAGTTCTTCTGCAGCAGCTTCCGGTACCGCTTCCAAAGCGGCCGCTACTTCGTCCAGTGCTTCCGGCGCTGCGACCGGCACGAAGGTCGGCAAGACCGTCCTCAAGTGCTCTTTCAACCAGTCGGCTGAAAACCCGGAGGCTAAGACTGTTGTTGAGATGAGCGATAAGCTCTACGATGCAACTGATGGCCGTTATTCCATTGAAGTTTATCCGAATGAGTTGCTCGGCAGTCAGAAAGATTCTTTGGAACTGGTTGAAAATGGTGCAATCGATATGGCAATCGTCGCAAACTCCATGGTAGAAAATGTCAACCCGGACTTTGCGGTTATCGGCTGCCCTTACATGTTTGATTCTATCGATCATCAGAAAAAGCTGTTCCAGTCGGGTGCACTTGATGACTTGTATGCAACAACCGAGAGTGCAGGATTCGATGTTCTTGCAGCTTATGACCTTGGAGCTCGCTGCGTTTACACAAAGACCGCTCCGGTAAAAACCCCGGCTGATCTCTCCGGTAAAAAGATTCGTGTTATGCAGTCCGATACTATGGTTCAGATGCTCAAATACATGGGCGGCGTAGGAACCCCGATGAGTCAGGGCGATGTTTACTCCGCAATTCAGGCAGGTACTTTGGACGGCGCTGAGAACAATATCATTACTTATGTTGATCTGAAGCAATACGAAGTTGCGCCGTTTTTCTCTGAGACAAACCACCTGATGATCCCCGATGAACTGATCATCAGCTCCAGCCTTCTCAAAGGCATGACCGAAGATGACGCAAAAGCCCTAAAGAAAGTTGCTAACGAATCCATTGATACGATGTTCAGCCTTTCTGCAAAACTCCGCGATGAGTATTTCGCAAAGTGCAAAAATGAACTGAATGTCACCATCACCACCGTTGATATTAAACCTTTCCAGGATGCTATGAAGCCCCTGATCGACAGTGTTTCCAACCGCAGTGATATGACAAAATCCATCTATCAAGAAATTCAGAAGCTGAAATAACCCTTTTGAGAACATCAAAAGAGGCCCGCAGGCTCCTGCGGGCCTCTTCTGCTAAAAAGGGAAAAGAGAACAGGAGGTTCTACATCAATGCATGCTTTTACAGCGGTAAAAAGGGTCATTGACAAGATTATGGAATGGTGCAACATTATCATTCTTGCCGTTATGACAATCCTTGTTACCTATCAGGTAATCACACGCTACTTTTTCAACAAGCCAAGTGCTATTTCCGAAGGACTTGCACAGTACCTTTTCGTTTGGATGATCATGTTCGGCAGTGCCTATGTTTTTGGTCTGCGCGAACATCTAAACATCACGGTAATCAAAGACAAATTATCCCCGATGCCTTATCTAATCGTCGAGATTCTTACCAATCTTGTTTTGCTTGTTTTCTCATGGGGCATTATGATTGTCGGCGGTTATCAGGGCGCACTCAAACAAATGACCACAGTAGATGCTTCTTTGCAGATCCCCATGGGAATCATTTACCTAGCGATTCCCATCTGTGGCTTTGTAATGCTGTTTTATGCAATCTATAACATCTGCCTTGCAGTTGTCGAATATCATCAAAAAATTGCCGCAAAACCGGCACCAACCACAGGAAAGGGGGAATCTGATACATGAACAGCGCTACACTTGCCGCACTGATTATGGTCGTCGGCATCGTCATCACTCTCTGTCTCGGCTTCCCGATTGGTCTTTCCATTGGAGTCAGCTCCGCCGCTGCCATCATGGTGATTCTTCCCTTTGATAAGGCAATGATCACCGCTTCGCAGCGAATGTTTACCGGTGCCAACTCATTCTCTCTGCTCGCCATTCCGTTCTTTGTCTTAGCGGGCAATATCATGAATAACGGCGGTATTGCCAAGCGACTGATCGGCTGTGCAAAATTAATTGCGCATCGTCTGCCCGGCAGCCTTGCACAGACCAACATTGTCGCAAACATGCTTTTCGGCGCAATTTCCGGTTCCGGCGTTGCTGCTGCTTCCGCTATGGGCTCTATCCTCGGGCCAATGGAAGAAAAAGAAGGCTATTCCAAAGAATTCTCCGCAGCCGTTAACATTGCTTCCGGCCCTACGGGCATGATGATTCCTCCAAGCAACATCATGATCGTTTATTCCACCGTCGCCGGTTCTGTCTCAATCGCCGCCCTCTTTATGGCAGGCTACATTCCCGGTATCCTTTGGGGCATCGCCTGCATGATCCTTACCGGATTTATGGCGAAAAAGCGCGGTTATATCGATACGGAACGCTATCACGCTAAAGAAGTTCTCAAAACCCTCTGGGAGGGCATTCCAAGTTTGCTTCTGATTGTTATTGTCATCGGCGGTATCCTGGGCGGTGTATTTACCGCAACCGAAGGCTCCGCAATCGCCGTTGTTTATTCTTTGCTTTTAAGCTTTATCTATCGCAACCTGAAAATCCGCGATCTTCCCAAAATTTTGCTTGATTCTGTTAAGACTACCGCAATCGTAGAATTTTTGGTCTGCGTCTCCTCCATTATGTCATGGGTTATGTCCTTCACCAAAATTCCGCAGATGATTGCACATGGACTTTTAGGAATCAGCAACAATCCGGTCGTCATTCTGCTCATTATGAACTTCATCCTTCTGATTGTCGGTACCTTCATGGATCCGACTCCGGCAGTTCTGATCTTTACCCCAATCTTCCTCCCCATCGTACAGGGCTGGGGCATGAGTGTGGTTCATTTCGGACTGATGATGGTTATGAACCTTTGTGTCGGCACGATCACTCCGCCGGTTGGTGCAATCCTGTTTGCAGGCTGCAAGATCGGCAATGTCAAGATTGAACAGGTTATCCGTCTGCTGCTGCCGTTCTTTGCGGTCGTCGTGATCACACTGATGATGGTCACCTTTATTCCGGGATTATCTCTGACAATCCCCTCTGCACTCGGTCTGATCGCGTAATCTCTTTTTGGAAAGGAACAGTATCATGGAACAAAATCCTAAAATTATCATTTGTGACTGTGATCACAACAATGTCGATATGGAAAAATCTGTTTTCGATAAGGCCCACTGCGGTTTTAAATGGCTGCACTGCCACACCGAAGACGAAGTGATTAAAGAATGTCAGGGTGCCGTATGTTTTCTAAACCAATACGCACCTATGAATGAAAAAGTTTTTAAAGGCGTTCCGTCGCTAAAGATGATCGTGCGTTACGGCGTCGGCGTTGATAATGTCAACTTGGAAGACGCCGACAAATACGGTGTTCAAATCTGCAACGTGCCGGATTACGGCATGAATGAAGTTGCCGATCACGCACTGACCTTGATGCTCGCCTGTGTACGCAAAGCATGGCTTCTCGGCAACCGTACGAAGGAAGGTGCCTGGAATTATGCAGAATCCATTCCGGTACACCGTCTCTCAACATTAACAGTCGGCATCGTCGGCACCGGCCGGATCGGCTCTGAATTTGCCAAACGAGTAAAAGCTCTGGGCTGCAGGATCATTGCTTTTGACCCTAATTATAAGAGCCTCAGCCGTCATTTTCCGCAGGATATTACTTACTGTGCTTCTCTCGATGAACTCTTAAAACAGTCCGACGTTATCTCGATGCACTGCTCGTTAAATGCCGGGAATCACCACATGATGAACAAAGAAGCATTTGGGAAAATGAAAGACGGTTCCTACTTTATCAATGTCTCCCGCGGAGGGCTTGTGGATGAAGATGCGCTAAACGAAGCGCTCTCTTCCAAAAAACTCGCCGGCGCCGGAATCGACGTTGTCAATCAGGAACCGCTCGATCACAATAGTCCGCTCTTTAAACATCCGAATCTGATTATCACCCCCCATATGGCATGGTATTCAGAAGAGGCTGCTCTGGAGCTTAAACGCAAATGCGCCGAAGAGGCCGTTCGCTTCTTAAACGGAGAGCCGGTTCGTTATCCGATCAATCACATTTAAGTATCTCTCTCGAAAGGAGTACACGTTCTAAAATGAAAGCAATCGTTTATGAAGGAGCCAATACCATTAGCGTCCGCGATGTACCAAAACCTCAGCCCCGCGAAGGTTGGGCACTTATAAAAGTTTCGCACGCAGGAATCTGCGGCACCGATCAAAATATTTATCACGGCACCCATCCCCGTGCAAAAGCACCGCTGATTATGGGTCATGAATTTTCCGGCACACTCGAAAGCGATGACGTACCCGGAATCAAAAAAGGAACACGGGTCACCGTTTATCCGCTGCTTTCCTGCGGCAAATGTGAGCCCTGTAAGACCGGCAATATGCATGTCTGCAACACACTGGGGCTTGTTGGAATTGACTGTAACGGCGGCTTTGCCGAATATGTAGAAGTTCCGAAAGAAAGTATTATTCCTCTTTCCGATAAAGTTTCCAATAAGATGGGTGCCTTTGTGGAACCGGTCGCTGTCTGTGTTCATGCTTTGCGTGAACGGGATTTCCGCCCCGGAGACAACGCTCTCGTCTTTGGCTGCGGTACTATCGGTCTTGCTACCGCTATGACCCTGCGCGTTTTCGGTGCCTCTTCCATTCTGATGATGGAAACCGATTCTCTGCGCGCCGAGTACGCCCGCTCCATGGGATTCGAAGTGGTCGATCCGACAAAGCTTCCGAAAGACATGGAAGCTTACTGTAAAGACCGCACCGATGGAAACGGTTTTGACTGGGTAATCGACTGTGCAGGTGTGCAGCCGGTCGCAAGTCTCCTTCTTGATGCAGTAAAAGTACGCGGCACCGTTTTGATTATCGCCGCTTACGCAAAGCCTGCCACTTTGCCGCTTATTAAAGGCATGTTTAAAGAGACAAACATTCAGTTCACACGGGTTTACCGCAAAAAAGATTTCGCCATTGCGGCAAAGATCGTAGCGGAAGATCCCGGGTTTGAAAAAATCATCACTCATGTTCTTCCGGTAAGCGAGGCACAAAAAGGGTTTGACCTCGTTACCACCAAGGGCAGCGGTGCGATTAAAGTAATGTTCTGTTTTGACTAAGTGGAGGCTATCATGAAAAATATGTTTGATTTGGGCGGCAAATCTGCTCTGGTTACCGGTGGTACCAGGGGATTGGGCCGCGGCATGGCGGAAGGCCTTGCCGAAGCAGGTGCAAAAGTCGTAATTGTCGGCTCTTCCGCAGGCGTTTTGAAAACTGCCGAAGAACTGCGTGCAAAAGGACTTGACGTTGCAGGAATCCGTGCGGATTTAGGTCAGCGCGATAAAATTCCCTCCATGTTCCAAGAAGCATTAAAAATGCTCGGCGGTAAAATTGATATTCTTTTAAACGACGCCGGTGTTCAGCGCAGAAATCACTGTGAAGACTTTACCTTGGAAGACTGGGATACTGTTATCAATGTCAATCTGAACGCTGTCTTTGTGCTCTGTCAGCTAGCAGGGCGTGAAATGCTCAAACAGGGCAGCGGAAAAATCATTAATATGGCTTCTATGCTGAGTTTCTTCGGCGGATTTACCGTTCCAGCCTATGCTGCCAGCAAGGGCGCTGTTGCTCAGCTGACAAAAGCGCTTTCCAATGAATGGGCAGGCAAAAATATTCAGGTAAATGCCATTGCTCCCGGTTATATGGCAACCGAAATGAATACTGCCCTCATTAATGACAACGGCCGCAATACTGAAATTCTTGCTCGAATCCCGGCCGGCCGCTGGGGCACCCCCGAGGATATGAAGGGTCTTGCGGTATTCTTAGCAAGCGACGCCTCCAATTATTTGAGCGGCGCCGTGATTCCGCTGGACGGCGGCTATCTGGCAAAATAAGGAGGACTTTAAATGGAAGCGAAAGATTTCAATTTTGAAATGGCACATATCGGCATCAATCAGGAAAATGCCGAAGAAGCAAAAAAAACAGCTGCTCTTTTAAACGCTCTTTTTGGATTTCCCACAAGGGAAACAGACGGCTCTATCTTTGTCAATGAGCAGTTTGAAGTGATGAAGTCCCCCTTCCTCGGGAAGCTTGGACACATCGCGATCCGCACGGATGACCCGGAAAAAGCGCGCAAGTATCTCGAAGAAAAGGGCATCAAATTTAACGAAAGCAGCGCGAACTACGGCCCCGGCGGCAAGCTCAATACCATCTATTTTGCAGAGGATATTGCCGGATTTGCCTTTCATCTCGTTCGCAGAAAATAATTGACCAAGGAGGTTATTTATGATGGATATTCGTTACAGCACAAATCCGCGCGACGTCAAACGCTATACAACCGACGAACTGCGGAATGAATTTTTGATTCAAAATCTTTATGTACCGGATCAGGTCACCGCTACTTATTCCCACGTTGACCGCATGGTCGTCCTGGGGATCTACCCTGTCAATCAGAAAGTCTCCATTGATCAGGGCATCGATATTTGGAAAAATTTCGGCACCCATTATTTTCTGGAGCGCCGTGAAGCCGGTGTCTTTAATTTGGGCGGCAAAGGCTCGATCACTGCCGACGGCAAAAACTATCCCATGGGATTTGAGGATTGCCTCTACATCACTATGGGGACAAAAGAAGTAACCTTCCAGAGCGCTGATTCGAAAGATCCCGCAAGATTTTATCTGGTTTCCGCTCCGGCACATAAGCCCTGCAAAACAACTTTTATTTCTTTCGAGCAGGCGAATAAGCGCCCCTGCGGCAGTGAAGGAACTGCCAACAAGCGCGTTATTAATCAGTTTATTCATCCCGATATTCTGGAAACCTGCCAGCTTTCGATGGGTCTTACCCAGTTAGCGCCCGGCAGCGTTTGGAACACTATGCCCGCCCATACACATGAGCGCCGCATGGAGGTTTATACCTATTTTAACATTCCAAAAGACAATGTCGTTTTTCACATGATGGGACAGCCGCAGGAAACCCGCCATATCGTCATGCAGAATTATGATGCTGTGATCTCTCCCGCATGGTCGATTCACGCTGGCTGTGGAACCTCTAATTATACCTTTATTTGGGCAATGGGCGGCGAAAACAAAGCGTTCGATGATATGGATGATGTTGCGATTCCAGATATGCGATAAATTTTCTGATAAAAAGAACGAAGCGATTTCCTGCAATTTAAAGCAGTCATTTCATTTTTGGGATTCTGCTTGTGAGGTGTTTTCATCGAATGAACAAAAAAATTCTGACTTCTGGGGAGCCAATGGGGCTTTTTATCGCCGAGGAAGAAGCGCTCCTTGAAGATGTCAGGCATTTTTCCACATCGGTCGCCGGTGCGGAATTTAACGTAGCCGTAGGTCTTACCAGATTAGGGCATACCGTTGGTTATCTTACAAAGCTCGGCCGTGATCCCTTTGGCCGCCAGATTATTAAAGTCATGAATCAGAATGGCATTGATACCTCTCTGACAGTAACTTCGGACGATCATGCTACCGGGTTTATGCTCAAAAGCAAGACCATCCACGGCGATCCGGATATTTATTATTACCGCAAAAACTCAGCGGCTTCCACTATCTGCCCTGACGACGTAAAAGGACTCGACTTAAAAGCGTGGGATGCAATCCATTTGACCGGCATTCTCCCGGCAATCTCGGAATCTGCCCACCAAACGACGCTTTGCCTCATGAAAAAAGCAAAAGAAGCCGGTATCCCGATCTTTTTCGACCCGAATCTGCGTGAGCAGCTATGGAAAGACCGTGAAACAATGGTGCAAAGCATTAATTGTCTTGCTTCCATGGCAGACTATGTGATGCCGGGAGAGAATGAAGGAAAAATCCTTTGTGGCAGTGATGATCCTGCAAAAATCGGAGATTTTTATCTTCAAAACGGCGCAAAAACAGTAATTGTCAAGACCGGCTCAGATGGAGCGTGGGCGATCACAAAAGATCAAAAGCTTCATGTTCCGGCCTATGTGCCGAAAAAGATTGTGGATACAGTCGGCGCAGGAGACGGTTTCGCGGCCGGCGTCATCAGTGCTGTTTTAGAGGAGCTTCCTCTCGAAAAAGCCATTTTGCGCGGCAATGCCATTGGCGTGATTCAAATTATGAACGTCAGCGACAATGAAGGACTTCCCACCCGGGAAGAACTCAGCCGTTTTATGGCGGAAAATCAACCTAAAAGCTACTGAAAGGAGATTGTTCCCAAA
>DIQY01000137.1 GCA_002424295.1 Ruminococcaceae bacterium UBA5450
TTATGTTGGTTTTAAAAACCGCCTTTTATCAGAAAGGCAAAAACTATGAATGGACAAGCGTTAGATCACATTGAACGAAAAAGGATCAAGTATCTCGTTTTTCTTTTCCTTTCTTGACGTTGGATTTCGAGTCATCAATAACCTTGCTTTCGGACTCATTCCCTTCTGTCATAAAATAGCGGAAAGTAAAACTGAACTTTTTCTTCCCCTGATTGTAGAAAGGCTTCTTAAAATAGAAACTTAACGCCTACTTTTCGCGCTTTCCGGTTTCTACGGTCTCGCTCGATTTCTGTCGTTAAGTTTGAAAGCAAATGAAAGAGAAGCTTTCTTACAAATTGGAATATCTCAGCAGGTCGGCCCAACAGACTTTCCTGCCTGAGACTGTCCGATTGGCTCTATGCCCATTGGGCTCACCCCTTTCTAAATCTAAAATCAATTTTCGGCGGATTGCCGAATTCTTAAAAAGAGGAATCCAGGATGATTCTTCTGCGCGGTTTCGTCTTGATGAACCCATTTTTGTAGATCCACTATTCTTGGATTCCGCTGAATCCTGTCCTGAACTTTATCTCTTTTTCTGATTTCATTATATGCAATAAAGTGTGGAATGTCAATACTATTTTTTAAAATTTTAAAAAATTTTTATATAAATTTGTCCATTATCGTAAAAATTTCGATTCGTCTTGCTTTTTTCTGGAAAGAACGCTTTTCGTCTTGACTTCTCGATTTTGGCTGTGTACAATAAACAAGGATCAAATATTATTTAAGAAAAAGCGGCGCTGATTTTTCCGCTGCGGAGGATTTACACATGAACGATGAGTACGGCCCCGATCTGCTAACTTTAGTAGATGATGAAGGCAAAGAGCATGAGTTTGAGGTACTGGATGTTATTGATAATGATGACGGAACCTTTTATGCACTGCTGCCCACCTTTGAGGATCCACAGCAGAAGTTGGACGCAGAAGGGACCTATTATATCTTCCAGTCTATTGATAACAACGGCGAAGAAGAGCTGGCAGAAATAGAAGATCAGGCTTTGCTTGATCGGCTTGCTTCTCAGTTTGAAGCTCATTTCTCTGAACTTTACGACGATGACGATGAGGATGAAGAGGACCATACGGAAGAATAAAAAACTCCCTGCCTGGTGCGCGAACCTTGTGCATTAAATGACCCTACAATTTTTAATCGGGAGTCCAGCTCCAACAGTTGAGTGCAGACCTCCCGGCTTTGGCCGGAAGAAGGGAGCTAGAGGCTGCTGGGCGGACACCCACCTGTCATTAGTAGGCAGGTCGTTTCAGCACACCTACGGCCAGGCGGGCTATTTTAAAAACTAAAAGCTTCTTTTTGGATTTTTTCAAAAAGGGGCTTTTTCTTTTTGATTTTTATACTTTTCCGAGGAATCCCTTGCAGAATTTTTTATAATTCGATATAATAAAATGAGAGAAAAATCCATTTCGGATCTTTGACAGGAGGAGTTTTGATGAATTATCAATTAATCACCGATTCCACTTCAGATATGAATGTGGATCTGATCGAAGAAATCGGTGTTTACGTTATTCCAATGGAATATACCATGGATGGGAAAACCTATCATAATTATCCAGATTATCGGGAACAAAGCCCTCATGATTTTTACGATGCCCTGCGCGCTGGTTCTTCCTGCAGCACAAATCAGATTAACCCGGATACCTTTCAGAAAATTTTTACCTCTTATCTCAAAGAGGGAAAAGATATTCTTTATCTCTGCTTTTCCAGTGGACTTTCCGGCACCTACAACACTGCCAGAATCGTCGCGCAGGATCTTTCCGAAGAATATCCCGACCGTAAAATTGAAGTCGTAGATACAAAGGCTGCCTGCGTAGGAGAAGGACTTTTAGTCTATCTCGCCGGGCTCGAAATGAAAAAAGGCAAAAGCCTTGAAGAAGTGCGTGACTGGGTTCTCGCAAACCGTGACCACTTAGCACACTGGTTTACCGTAGATGATCTAAACCATCTAAAGCGCGGCGGCCGAATCAGCGCAACTTCCGCTCTGGTGGGCACCATGCTCTCGATCAAACCCGTCATGAATGTGGACACAAATGGTCATCTTGCCGTTAAGGAAAAAGTTCGCGGCCGCCGGCAAAGTCTGGATGCGTTAATTCGCCATATGCAGCAAACTGCAGTGAATCCAAAAGACCAAATTGTCTTTGTGGGGCACGGCGATTCCTTAAAAGATGCAGAATATGTTGCGGATAAAGTAAAATCAACCTTTGGTACTTCTCGCGTTGTAATCAACAACCTTGGACCTGTAATCGGCTGTCATACCGGCGCGGGATTTGTCGCATTGTTCTTTCTCGCAACTACCAAAGAATAAAAAGGCCGAATGAATATGAATTCATCTTATGAAATTATCACAGAAGCCGCCTGCGGCCTTTCGCAGGATTCTCTCAAAAAGGCTGAAATTTTGACAGTTCCTATGGGATTTACAATCGGAGATCAGAATTATGATCAAGTACCCGAAAAAGGAAAACCCGATTTTGCCTCGATTTATCAATTACTGCGAACAGCTTCGTCTGCCTCTGCAGTCACCTTTGACACATCGGATTTGATTGAGTTTTTGCGCCCTGCCCTTGCTCGCGGAAAAGATCTTTTGTATATTGGCGTTTCCGACACTTTGGGCGAAACTTGGCACAACGCTACCCGCGCACTTGCCAATCTGCAGCGGGAATTTCCCACACGTCGCATTGAAGCGATCAATTCAATGACATTGAGTGCTGGACAAGGAATTTTACTCCAACAACTCTCCAAGCTGCAGCAAAAAGGTGCTTCCCTTTTAGAAGCAAAAGAATGGGCAGAATCGAATGTCCCTCACATTCATAGCCTGTTTGCCGTCCAAAATCCAGATTTTCTAATTCGGTCTTTTAAAGGAAATTTTTCGAACAGTCAAAACCAAATTTTACAGATAACAGAAGGACAGCTCCTTCTTAAAGAACAAGCCAAAAATCGTCTAGAAATGGTCTCCTGCCTTTTTAAAGATCTGCAAAACGCGGCCTCACTAGGTACGATTCAATCTGTTTCTATTGTCCATGCAGACTGTGAAAAGGATGCGCAGGTTCTAAAACAAATGATTCAAAAACAAAATCTTACAGATATAATTTCTATCTCTTTTTTAGAGCCGATTTTTGGATGTCAATTTGGTCCCGATACATTAGGGCTTTTTTATGAATTAGAATAGGAAACAGTTAAATTAGAACACTAAAATAATAGAAGGCTTTAAAGCAGCTCTCTGCTCATGCAGAGAGCTGCTTTCGTTTTGGCCCACAAAACTATAAAATTCAGATTTATCTTAAAAAATTTCCTTTCACAATCGCAAATTTTAGCAGCAAAACACTCCTACCAATCATTGTCTTGACTACTTTTTTGATTTATTTTGCTTTT
>DIQY01000108.1:0-124 GCA_002424295.1 Ruminococcaceae bacterium UBA5450
ACAGGATGGTCATGAAGCAATTCGTCCGACTGTGGTCTCTTTAGAACCGGATAAAATCGAGGAAAACCTTTCTAACGATCAATATAAACTTTATAAATTGATTTGGGAGCGCTTCCTTGCCTGC
>DIQY01000108.1:314-11649 GCA_002424295.1 Ruminococcaceae bacterium UBA5450
CTTGCCTGCCAGATGAGCAACTGCATTCAGGCAACTACACAGGCAGAGATCAGTGCGAATGGATATCTGTTTAAAGCGAGCGGATATACCGTTACATTTGATGGCTTTACGGTACTTTATGAGGAAAAGAAAGACGAAGAATCCGAAGAAAAATCAGGCATTTTACCGCCTCTCGAAGTTGGTATGCCGATTCACTGCAAAGAAATTCAGGGGAACCAACACTTTACGCAGCCGCCTGCAAGGTATACAGAGGCGAGCCTCATTAAAGCTTTGGAAGAAAACGGAATCGGACGTCCGAGCACCTATGCTGCAACTATCAGCACAATTACCGGCAGAGAATATGTTGTGCGGGACGGCAAAGCTTTAAAGCCTACCGAATTGGGAGAAGTAACTACAAAGCTGATGTGTGAACGCTTTCCTAAGATCGTGAATGTGAAATTTACGGCACAGGTCGAGAGCGAGCTGGACGGGGTCCAGGGAGGAAAGAACGATTGGGTGGAAACACTGCATCAGTTTTACGGGGATTTTGAACAGACTCTGAAAAAAGCAAAAGAAGAGATGCAGGGAGTCAAGATTCATTTAAAGGAAGACGAGACTGACCTGATTTGTGAAAAATGTGGTCGCCCGATGGTCATAAAAACTGGACGTTATGGACGCTTTATCGCTTGCTCCGGCTATCCGGAATGCAAGAATGTGAAAAAATTGGTGCAGGAAAACGGTGCGGATTGCCCGAAGTGTGATGGACGTGTCATTGTGAAAAAGACAAAACGCGGACGGGTCTTTTATGGTTGCAGCAATTATCCGAAATGTGATTTTGTTTCATGGGACGAGCCTATCAAAGAGAAGTGCCCACGCTGCGGAAAAACGCTTCTGAAAAAGAAAGGAAAACACCCCAAATATTACTGCATTACACCGGACTGCGGATATGAACGCATTGAGGAGAATGAAGAATGATTACCGTGATTGGGGCGGGACTTGCCGGCTGTGAGGCAGCATGGCAGATCGCTCAGGGCGGAGAAAAAGTTCATCTGGTGGAGATGAAACCGGCACGTTATACGCCGGCACATCAAAATTCTGATTTTGCAGAGCTTGTTTGCTCCAATTCTTTAAAAGCTGCACGGCTAAATAGTGCCGCCGGCCTTTTAAAGGAAGAGATGCGGCAGATGGGGAGCCTCTTGGTGCCAATTGCATTTGACTGCAGGGTTCCGGCAGGTGGCGCGTTAGCGGTAGACCGTCATAAATTTTCCGCCGCCGTGACAAACGCGATCCGAAATCATCCGAACATTGAGATAGAAGAAAAAGAAGTCGAGAAGATCCCGGAAGATGGAATTACGGTGATTGCAACAGGTCCTCTCACAACAGAACCGCTTGCGGGACAGATTGATTTGCTTTGTGGTGGGACCCTTCGCTTTTTTGATGCGGCTGCGCCAATTGTAACTGCGGAAAGTCTCGATTTTTCAAAGACTTTTTCGGCCTCCAGGTATGATCAGAATACAGAGGGGGATTATCTCAACTGCCCGATGAATCAGGCGGAATATGAAGCTTTTTATAATGCGTTGGTAAGTGCCCAACGAGCACCGGTTCATGGATTTGATGCACGCGATCCAAAGGTTTATGAGGGCTGTATGCCGGTGGAAGTCATGGCACAGCGCGGACCGGATACTATTCGGTTTGGACCGTTAAAGCCGGTTGGTTTGCGCGATCCTCATACCGGACACCGTCCATGGGCAAATGTACAGCTGCGTCGAGAAGATGCTGCCGGAACGCTTTATAATCTGGTCGGCTTTCAGACAAACTTAAAGTTTGGAGAGCAAAAACGTGTTTTCGGAATGATACCGGGTCTGGAGCAGGCGGAATTTGTGCGCTATGGAGTGATGCACCGAAATACTTTTTTAAATTCTCCTAAAAATTTAAACGCCGCTTTTCAAATGAAAACGGAACCAAGACTCTTTTTTGCCGGACAGATGACCGGTGTGGAAGGTTATATGGAATCTGCGATGAGCGGCCTTTTGGCAGGAAAAAATGCGCTGCGGTATCAGCAGAAAAAACCACTTTTCATCTTGCCGAAAATTACAATGTCAGGCGCACTTGCTCATTATGTGGAAGAAGGCGGCAATGCCGATTTTCAGCCAATGGGCGCGAATTTTGGAATTCTTCCGCCGCTGAGTGAAGTCATACGGGACAAAAAAGAACGATACGGTGCTTTTTCCCAACGCGCATTAAAGGCACTGAAAGAGCAGATCGAATCAGCTTGACGAAAATGGGAAAGAGGGAAGCTATGAAGATTATCGTAGATGCTTTCGGCGGGGATTATGCACCGCTTGAAATTTTAAAGGGTGCCACAAAAGCCGTAGAAGAACTGAATGTGGACATTCTTTTAACGGGAAAAGCGGATATTATCAAAAAAACAGCAAAAGAAAATGGCATGAACCTATCCCATATGGAAATCCTGGATTGTCCGGATATCATGCCCATGGAGGATCCGGGGACTGAAATCCTGAAAAAGTGGAAGAATTCTTCCATGGCAGTTGGGTTGTGCGCTTTGGCAGAAGGAAAAGGAGATGCTTTTGTTTCTGCCGGCAATAGTGGCGCACTTACGGTTGGAGCGACTTTTCTTGTCAAACGAATCCATGGAATTAAGCGGATTGGATTTGCGCCGGTTATTCCGGATGGCAAAGGCTGCTTTATGTTGATGGACGGCGGAGCAAATGCAGATTGCAAACCGGAAATGTTGTATCAGTTTGGCCTGATGGGTGCACTCTATATGAAGAAAGTCATGCAGATCGAAAATCCAACGGTCGGACTTTTAAATGTAGGTACAGAAGAGCATAAAGGTTCTTCTTTGCAGCAGGAGGCTTATGCTCTGCTCAAAAATTCAAATCTCAATTTTGTGGGCAATGTGGAAGCCCGCAGTGTTAACGGTCATGCGTGCGATGTTTTGGTAGCAGATGGCTTTTCCGGCAACGTGTTTTTAAAGACTTATGAGGGTACTGCCATGATGGTAATGGGGAAGCTCAAAGAGGTACTCAAAAAGAATTTGAAGACAAAATTGGCAGCAGGACTAATACTCAGTGATCTAAAGGGACTCAAGAAAACAATGGATTATAATGAATATGGAGGAGCTCCTTTAATGGGATGTGCAAAACCGGTATTCAAAGCACACGGAAGTTCTAAGGCAAAGACTTTTTATAATGCACTTCGTCTTACAAAAGCGTATGTAGAAGGAAACATTGTTTCTGGGATTACAAAAAGTATTACTTCTATGAAAAAAGAAAACTC
This sequence comes from Ruminococcaceae bacterium UBA5450, assembly GCA_002424295.1. Classification (GTDB taxonomy): domain Bacteria; phylum Bacillota; class Clostridia; order Oscillospirales; family Acutalibacteraceae; genus Caproicibacterium. The sequence goes on from DIQY01000108.1 coordinate 3,594, forward strand.
GGATGTAAAGGAAGGGAAGCATGAAACAGTATGAAAGAACTGGAAGAATTAGAGAAAGCGATCGGGTATTCCTTTCATAATCCGGCATTACTCAAAAACGCATTGATTCATTCCTCTTTTGCAAATGAGACAAAGGCGCCATTAGGGAGCAACGAACGTCTTGAATTTTTGGGGGACAGCGTACTGGGCTTTGTAGTGGCGGATTATCTTTACAAACATTTTCCGGATTGGCCTGAAGGCCATTTGACAAAAACCAGAGCAACTTTGGTCTGCGAGAAAGCTTGCTGCGGATTTTCTCAAGAGATGGAAGTTGGAAAATATCTTTATTTGAGTCACGGAGAACAAAATAGCGGCGGGCGCACTCGTTCTTCTATCTTAGCGGATGCATTTGAGTCAATTACAGCTGCAATCTATTTGGATGGCGGACTAGCTTGTGCAAGCGAGTTTATTCTTCGATTTGTGCTGCCGGCTTTAAAAACTTTGCATCAAAAGGCGCCGTTTAAGGATTATAAGACAAAATTGCAGGAGATCATCCAGAAAAATCCCGGAGAGACACTTTCCTATCTTCTTACCGGCGAATCCGGTCCCGATCATGATAAACATTTTATGGTGGAAGTCCACCTAAACTCCAATGTGATTGGAAAAGGCGGCGGACGCAGCAAAAAAGAAGCGGAGCAGCAGGCAGCGCGGGAAGCGCTGGAGCTGATGGGATATTGAGTGCGACGGTCGGACTGTTTGTCCCAAATTTCGGTTGTCCGCATCGATGCAGCTTTTGCGATCAACGTGTGATTACCGGACAGCAGAAAATGCTGACTCCGGAAGAAGTAAAAAATGCGGCAAACATTGCATTAGAAAGTCTCAGAGACCGTGCAGCGAAAACGGAAATTGCCTTCTTTGGGGGCAGTTTTACAGCGTTGCCCGAGAAAGAGATGATTTGTCTTTTGGAAGCAGCGTGGCCTTTTGTAAAAAACGGCCAATTTCGTGGAATCCGTTGTTCTACAAGACCGGATTGTATTTCCCCGGAGATTTTGAAGACCCTTTTGACATATGGCGTTACCACGATCGAGTTGGGCGCGCAGAGTATGGATGATCGTGTTCTTCTTCAAAATGGCCGGGGGCATACAGCAGAACAGGTTAGAAAAGCTTCAGAGATGATCCATGAGGAAAATATTTCACTGGGACTGCAGATGATGACAGGGCTTCCGGGGGATACAGCCGAGGGGGCAAGAAAAACAGCGAGGGCCTTTTCTGAACTTTCTCCTTCGGAGGTACGCATCTATCCGGCTTTGACATTAGAGGGAACCGAGATGGAGAAATGGTATCGGGAGGGTTCTTATTGCCCGCCCTCTCTGGAAGAGAGCCTGGAGCTTTGCGCTGATCTTCTGGATTTTTTTGAGGAGCAAAAGATTCGTGTCATTCGTTTAGGACTTCATGATTCGCCGGAGCTCAAAGACAAATTAGTAGCAGGGCCTTATCATCCGGCTTTTCGAGAGCGCTGTGAGAGCCTTCGCTGGTATCGATATTTTTGTAGAAATCTGCAGGAAAAAAAAGAGGATTCGTTTGTTTTCCATGTCCCAAAGCGACGGATTTCACAGGCAATTGGACAGAACCATGAAAATATTAGAAAACTGGCCGCTTTAGGGTATCATGTAAAAATTCTTCCGCAGGAGGTGAACTGATTGCTTTTAAAATCTTTGGAGATACAGGGATTTAAAACTTTTCCGGAAAAGACGGTTTTAACCTTTCATGATGGGATCACGGCGGTCGTGGGCCCAAATGGAAGCGGAAAAAGCAACATTAGCGATGCAATGCGCTGGGTGTTGGGGGAACAATCTACCCGTACGCTGCGCTGTACGCGGATGGAAGATGTGATTTTTAACGGGACCCCCGGCAGAAAGCCAATGGGGTACGCAGAAGTGACCCTGAATATTGATAATCAGGATCGTCGTTTGCCGTTTGATAAAGATGAAGTATCGGTTACCCGGCGCTATTATCGCAGCGGAGAGAGCGAATATCGCTTAAATAAAGTAAATGTCCGGCTGAAAGATATCAATGAGCTTTTTATGGATACCGGATTGGGCCGTGACGGCTATTCGATTATCGGACAGGGTAAAATCGACGCGATTGTTGCCGCTAAAGGGGAAGACCGTCGGGAGGTTTTTGAAGAAGCAGTCGGAATATCCAGATTTCGTTACCGCAAAGAAGAAAGCGAGCGAAAACTTTCTGCGGCCGAAGAGAATTTGTTGCGCTTAAACGATATTCTTTCGGAGTTAGAAAGCAGAGTAGGTCCGTTAAAAGAACAATCCCAAAAAGCACAGGAGTTTTTGGATTATTCCGAAGAAAAACGTACGCTTGAGATCGGCTTGTGGCTTCATACACTCGGAAAATCGGGGAGAATCCTGAAAGAGCAGGAAGATAAAATCGCTTTGACACAGGCTCAGCAGGAAGCTGCGGCAAAAGCGCTGAATGATCTGCAGGAAAAAATTGAACAGAACTTTTCAGAATCCTCTAAGGCAACCGCAAGAGCCGATGAGATTCGCCAACAGATTTCTTCTTTAGAGGCGGAAGCAGTCCAGAAAGATGGAGAGGCAGATGTCTGTTTGGGAGATGCGCGTCATGCAGAAGAAATGATGAAACGTCTTCAAACAGAATTAGAAACTTCCCAGAATGATCAGTCTCGTTTGGAGGAAGAGATGACTTCCTATCAGGCGGAGATTTCGCAGAAGCAGCAGCAGATGGAAACACTCCACCAAACAATGGCTCAAGTGAACGAAAAGCTGGATTCTCTTCGCCGAACAATGAATGAAGCTTCTGCACAGATCGATGATTTTTCTCGTCAGATGACCGCTTTATCTCAACAAGTGACTGATGCAAAGGTTCGTGAAACGGCTTCTGTTTCCTCTATTTCCGAAATTGGAATGCGCCTTTCAGTTGTTGAAGAAACACTTAAAGCAAAAAGTCAAAAGAGAGAGGAACTGGAACTTTCTTTTGAAGAGAGCGGAAAAATGCTGGAAGAGATGGATACCAAAATATCTGCCTTGCAGAATACAGTCCGCGGATATGAGCTGCGCCTTCTTTCTCGCCGCAAAAAAGCCGATGAGCAGAAAAGAGATGCAGAACAGCAGCTTTTAGAAGCGAAAGAAACCGATCACCGTATTAAAGTTCTGGAAGACCTCGAACGCAATCTGGAAGGGTTTGCGAAGAGTGTTAAAATAGTAATGCAAGAAGCGAAACATGGCGTCCTTACCGGAATTTATGGGCCTGTTTCGAGAATTCTCTCGGTGCCGGGAGAGTATGCGGTCGCTCTGGAGACAGCGCTTGGCGGCGCCATGCAGTATGTTGTAGTTGAGAGTGAGCAGGATGCAAAGATGGCAATCCGGCTTTTGAAAAAGAAAGACAGTGGACGCGCTACATTTTTGCCCCTGACTTCTGTTCATGGCAAAGGCTTGCAGGAAAGAGGACTTTCCCAGTGCAGCGGATTTGTTGGAATTGCTTCAGACCTTTGTTCCTGTGAGCCAAAATATGATTCGGTTCGGGACAGCTTGCTCGGAAGGATTGTAGTCGCCGAAAATCTGGATGATGCGGTGGAGATTGCAAGAAAATTTTCCTATCATTTTCGCATTGTTACGTTGGACGGACAAGTCGTAAATGCCGGAGGATCGCTGACCGGCGGTTCTCTTGCCAGAAATTCCGGCCTTTTGCGCAGAGCTTCTGAAATTGAAGAACTTCGCAGAAAAGCGGTGGAACAACATCAAAAGGCAAAAGAATCTGAAGAAAAACATCATCATCTTTCCGAAGAGACTTCGGCAGCGCAGGCTTCTCTGCAGGCAACACAGGGGGAGCTTTTAACAGCACAGGAAGATCGGATTCAGCTCAAATCGAATCGCGACCGGCTGAAATCGGATTTAAACGGAATGATTTTGGACTGCACACAGCTTCATGCAGAAAAGGCAACTGCAGCAGATCGTCTGAAAGAGCAAGAAGAAAACCGCCGAGCTGCAAAAGAAGAAGAGGAAAACATCGCAGAAAAAATTGCGGAGATTTCCAAGAAGTTGCAAGAAAAAAGTGGAAATCGGACCGACTTTAATCAGCAAAGCGATGATTTGTCCGAAAAATGCCAAACCATTAGGATGGAGATTTTGGGCGAAGAAAAAGATACAGATTCTCTGCGCCGAAAAGTGGAAGAATTACAACAGCAGAAAATCAACCATATTGATCATGCAAAGGCGTTAGAAGAAGAAATTCAGTCTTTAAAGGAGCAGCGGCAGCAGGCCGAAGAAAAGTCGGATGCCCTCAAAAAAGAAGCAGAATCTCTGCGCGAAACGGCAAAAACGCAGACGCAGCAGATTGATTTTCTCAATGAGCATCGAATGAAATTGGAACAGGAAAGTACGCAGCTTCGCCGTCAGGAACGAGAAAAATCGGAGGAGAAAGAACTTTCCGGGCATGATTTGGCGCGTCTTGAAGAACGGCGTGATAATCTGCAGAAAGAGTATGATTCTATTATCTCAAAACTTTGGGAAGAGTATGAGATGACCCCCCGGGAAGCAAAAGAATCTGCTCCGGAGATTGAAAATCCGCCGGAAGCGCAGAAACGTCTCAATACCCTGAAAGGAAAGATCCGCGCGCTTGGCAATGTCAATGTTTCTGCAATCGAGGAATATAAAGAAGTCAATGAGCGCTATGAATTTATGAACGCGCAGATACAGGATATCGAAAAGAGCCGTGATGAACTGCATCATCTGATCGGAGAATTAACGCATCAAATGAAAGGACAGTTTCAGGAGGGCTTTCAGAAGATCGGTGCCTACTTTAGTTCTACTTTCCGCGAACTTTTCGGCGGCGGAACCGCTTCTCTCTCACTCAGTGATCCTGAAAATCCTCTAACTAGCGGAATTGAAATTCAAGTGCAGCCGCCCGGCAAGATCGTTACGCATATCGAAGCTCTTTCTGGCGGCGAAAAGGCGCTCGTTGCGATTGCCCTTTATTTTTCCATTATGAAAGTTAATCCACCACCGTTTTGCATGCTGGACGAGATCGAAGCGGCTCTTGATGATGTCAATGTCGATCGGTTTGCTGCTTATCTGCGCCGCATGAATGCTCAGACGCAGTTTATTGTGATTACGCATCGGCGCGGCAGCATGGAAGAAGCCGATATGCTTTACGGCGTTACGATGCAGGAGGAAGGAATCAGCAAGCTTTTGGAATTACATACCAATGAACTTGAGAAGGAACTAAATGTTTCCTGAAAGGAGAAGATATCACCATGGGCTTTTTTGAAAAAATTAAAGCGGGATTGAAAAAAACCCGTGACAGCATGAGTCACAATGTGATGAACATGCTCCATTCGTTTACAAAGATCGACGAAGATCTTTTTGAAGAATTGGAAGAGCTCCTTGTAATGGGAGATGTGGGAGTTGAAACCTCTCAGCATATCTGTAACAAGTTGCGTGAAAAAGTGAAAGAACGTGGAATTACCGACCCAAATGAAGTGATGGAACTTCTCCGAGAAACAGTGGCAGATATGCTGCGCGGCGGGGAAGAACTCAACCTTCACACGAAGCCCTCTATCATTCTGGTGATCGGGGTAAATGGGGTCGGCAAAACGACGACCATTGGAAAACTTGCCAATCGGTTAAAATCGGAGGGCAAAGAAGTGATCCTCGGTGCAGCCGATACCTTTCGTGCAGCGGCCATTGAGCAGTTACAGGTTTGGGCAGAGCGTTCCAACTGTGAGATGATCAAGCAGAAAGAGGGCAGCGATCCGGCTTCCGTTGTCTTTGATACCATTTCAGCGGCAAAGTCCCGCGGTGCAGATGTGATTATCTGTGATACGGCGGGGCGTCTTCACAACAAAAAGAATCTGATGCAAGAACTTACAAAGATTCATAGGGTGATCGAACGGGAGCTTCCCGATGCCGATCAGGAAATTTTATTGGTCCTGGATGCAACAACCGGGCAGAATGCAGTCAATCAGGCAAAAGAATTTAAAACTGCTGCTGGCATTACAGGGATTGTCCTTACAAAATTAGATGGAACCGCTAAAGGCGGGGTCGTCCTTTCGGTAAGAGAAAATCTGGGAGTGCCTGTTAAATTTATCGGCGTAGGAGAGCAGATAGATGATTTGCAGCCGTTTGATGCGGATGCGTTTGCGACGGCTCTTTTTGAACGCACGCCCGAGGATTCTCAATCAGAGTGAAAGGAAAGACCTGTATGAAATTTGTGATGGCAACACATAATCCGAATAAAGTGCGTGAACTTTCCCGAATTTTAGAGCCGCTTCAAATTGAAGTAGTGCCGGCTGAGAATCTAAAAGAAGTGGAAGAAATAGGTACCTCTTTTGAAGAGAATGCGTATCTGAAAGCTGCCGCGGCCTGCAAGAAAACCGGTTTTCCGGCAGTCGCTGACGATTCCGGACTTTGCGTCCATGTTTTAAATGGTCAGCCGGGCATCCACTCCGCACGGTGGGCGGGACCGGATGCTGATGACAATGACCGAAATCAAAAATTGCTTGCTGCTTTGAAAGATGTGCCGAAAAAAGACCGACTGGCAACTTTTGTCAGCGTGATCTGCTGCGTCTTTCCAAACGGCGATATCCTGACTTCCCGCGGAGAGTGTCAGGGAATCATTGCAAACGAGCCTCATGGAACAGACGGATTCGGATATGACCCGCTTTTCTTGGTGGGAGAAAAAACTTATGCGCAGATGACGGCAGAAGAAAAAGATCAAGTGAGCCACCGCGGCAAAGCTTTGCGGCAGTTTGCAGAAAATTTAAAGAATTATAAGGAGAAGCACCATTTATGCTGACAAGTAATCAGCGCGCTTATCTGCGCGCTTTGGCAAATCCAATTGATACGATTTTGATGGTCGGAAAATCTGGAATTTCCGCCGATGTTATCAAGCAGGCGGACGATGCACTTTTAAAAAGAGAACTGATTAAAGGAAAAACGTTGGAAACCTGCGAACAAACAAGCAGAGAAACAGCCCAAAAGATTGCAGAAGAAACAAAGAGCGAAATCGTGCAGGTCATCGGCCGAAAATTCGTTTTATATCGCAGAAATGACAAAGAACCGAAAATAACCCTTCCCAAAACGAAGAAAAAAGGATAAAATAAAAGAAGCTTGATGCTTTTTGTTCCAGAGGGGACACACAGTGAAAAGACTTTTAATTTATGGCGGAACTTTTAATCCGATTCATCGGGCGCATCTGCATTTGGCAAGGGAATTTCAAAAACGGATCAACGCCCAAAAAGTGATTTTGATTCCAGCGAGGATTCCGCCGCATAAAGAGGCTCCGGATCTTGCGAGCGGAGAAGACCGCTATCAGATGTGCTGTCTTGCAGCAAAAGAGGAATCCGGGTTTGAAGTCAGCAATATGGAACTGGTTCGTGAGGGGCCAAGCTATACTTCTGATACGTTGGAGCAGATTTCCCGGGAATATCCAGATTGTGAGCTCTTCTTTGTCACCGGAGAAGATATGTTTCTCACGCTCCTTACATGGCATGATCCTCAGACGATTTTGAAGAATGCCACGGTCTGCGGGGCACCAAGAAGCCGGAGCGGCCTTTTCAGAATGCGCGCCTATGCACAAAAGCTCAGAGATTGCGGCGGTAAAACGCTGGTAGAAGATATTTCTTATTTGCCGATTTCTTCTACAATGGTGCGCAAGGCCCTTCAGGAAGGGCGGAATATCAGAGATTTAGTTCCGGATTCCGTTGCGGATTATATTGAAAAACATTCTTTATATCAGGAGCGAAAACATGAATCTTACACCTTATGAAAACCTGATTCGGCCGCTTTTATCAGATGGCCGGTTTTATCACAGCCAGTGTGTCAGCAGACGTGCCGGAGAACTCGCAAAACAGTATGGCGCTGATCAGGACAAAGCACAGATCGCAGGAATCCTTCATGATATTATGAAGGATATTCCGAAAGAAAAACAGCGGGCATTGATGAAAAAATATGGAATCATTTTGACGCCGGTAGAAGAAAATGCGCCGAAACTTTGGCATGCGATGCTGGGACCCGCTTATCTTAAAAATGAGAAGATCATTTCG